>NZ_MOMD01000099.1:0-8962 GCF_001983015.1 Frankia sp. CcI156 | reverse complement strand
GTCGGGGCCGACGACGGCTTCTTCGACCTCGGCGGCGACTCGCTGCTGGCCATGCGGCTGATCGCTCGCATCCGCGAGGTGCTGGGCACGGAGCTGAACGTCCGCACGCTGTTCGCCGAGCCCACCCCGGCCGGTGTCGCGGCATCCCTGGAGACCCGCGGCGAGGACGACGACTTCGACGTCCTGCTGCCGATCCGCACCGAGGGGACCCGGCCCGCGCTGTTCTGCGTCCACCCGGTGGAGGGCATCAGTTGGCGCTACACGGGCCTGGCCGACCACCTGCCCGCTGACCTGCCCATCTACGGCCTCCAGGCACGAGGCCTGGCCCGGACCGAGCCGTTGCCGCGGACCGTGGCGGACATGGCGGCCGACTACTTCGAACGGATCCGATCCGTCCAGCCCACCGGCCCCTACCACCTGCTCGGCTGGTCGCTGGGCGGGGTGGTCGCCCATGCCCTCGCCACCCACATCCAGGCACGGGGCGAGCAGGTCGGCCTCCTGGCGATTCTCGACGGCTATCCCGCCTCCACCGCCGTACGGAGCCGGCCGGAGGACGGCCGGGAGGTCATGCCGAAGGTCCGCGGGAAGATGGACCAGCGGCTGGACCGGATGATCGAGCAGGTCGTCGGCCGTGGGGACGTCGGCCGCGGGGACGTCGACGGCGAGCGGCTGCGCAGGATCCGCTCGGTGCTCGACAACACCATGAGGCTGGGCGCGGAGTTCACTCCGGATGTCCTGCACGGCGACCTGCTGCTGTTCGTCGCGCTGCTTGACCGGTTGCCCTCCCAGCCCGCAGCCGAGGCGCCCACCCTGTGGCGGCCCTACGTCGACGGGCGGATCGACGGTCACGAAATCTCAGGAGCCCACCAGGAGCTCATGCAGGCAGAACATCTCGCGGAGATCGCACGGGTGATCACCGAGAAGCTGGCACGACACGAGAGGTGAGAAAGGTGCCGACGACAAGCATTCGACCGCTCCTCCGTAGCAAGCCGCGCATGTGGGGATGGACCTTCCGATGACCATCAGCCTCGACCGGCCGGAGCCCCCGGCCGCAGCGCTCCCRCACGTCCGGCCGATCGCCAGGATCGCGGGTGTCGGGACCGCCGTGACCGCCACGTCGTACACCCAGCGGGAGCTGCTCGACATCCTGGGCGTGACGGATCCCAGGGTCCGCTCGGTCTTCCTCAACAGCGCGATCGATCGGCGCCACCTCACCTTGCCCCCGGCCGACGCTGCCGGCCGCCGGGTCTGCGAGCCGCAGGGCGACCTGCTGGACAAGCACAAGCGGCTCGCAGTCGGCATGGGGATCGAGGCCCTCACCGCCTGTCTGAAGGACGCCGGCGCCGAGCTGGCCGACTTGGGCCATCTGTGCTGCGTGACCTCGACCGGATTCCTCGTCCCGGGGCTCAGCGCACTGATCATCCGCGAGCTGGGCATCGACCGGCACTGCAGCCGCAGCGACATCGTCGGCATGGGCTGCAACGCGGGCCTGAACGCGCTCAACGTGGTGGCCGGCTGGTCGGCGGCGCACCCGGGAGAGCTCTCCGTCGTGCTGTGCGTCGAGGCGTGCTCGGCGGCGTACGCGCTGGACTCCACGATGCGCACGGCCGTGGTCAACAGCTTGTTCGGCGACGGTGCCGCCGCGGTGGCCATGGTCGCCGGCACGCCAGGTCCGGGGGCGCGCATTCTGAAGTTCGCGAGCTGCGTCATCACCGACGCGATCGACGCCATGCGCTACGACTGGGACCGCGACCAGGGACGGTTCAGCTTCTTCCTCGACCCGCAGATCCCCTACGTGGTGGGCGCGCACGCCGAGCTGGTCGCCGACCGGCTGCTGGCGGGCACCGGCCTGCGGCGCAGCGACATCGCCTACTGGCTGGTGCACTCGGGCGGGAAGAAAGTCATCGACGCGGTCGTGGTCAATCTCGGGCTCACCCGCCACGACGTCCGGCAYACCACCGGAGTCCYGCGTGACTACGGGAACGTGTCCAGCGGCTCCTTCCTGTTCTCCTATGAGCGGCTGTGCCAGGAGGGCGTTACCCGTCCCGGTGACCACGGGGTGCTGATGGCCATGKGGCCCGGCTCCACCATCGAGATGGCGTTGGTCCAATGGTGAGGGCGAAGGAGATCGTGCTGAGGATCGACGGCGCCCAGCCGTTGTCGGCCGAGTCGGTCCGCCGGGTCGCCGAGGTCTGCGACCGGGTGGAGGACTCCGGCGGGACCGCAGCCCTGGTCGCCCACGTGTCGGGCGCCCCGCGCGGCGGGGTGCCCGAGGACCTGACCGTCGGTCTCGTGACCAAGTGGGAGCKGGCACTGCGCCGGCTGGAGCGGCAGTCCGCGACGACGGTCGCCATCGCCTCGGGGGACTGCGGCGGGACGGCACTCGACGTACTCCTGGCCACCGACGTGCGCCTGGCCACCCCCGGCACTCGGCTGCTCGTCATGACCGACGGCGGGGCCACCTGGCCCGGGATGGCCCTCTACCGGCTCGTCCAGCAGGTAGGGACCGCCGCGGCTCGCCGGGCAGTGATGTTCGGCGCGCCGATCGACGCCGTCGAGGCGCTGCGGCTCGGGCTGCTCGACGAACTGTCCGACGATCCGGAGGGCGTGCCGGTGGAAGCCTTCCCCGGGCGGGAGCTGGCGATCAGACGGCAGCTGATGTTCGATGCGAGCACCACGAGCTTCGAGGAAGCGCTCGGTGCCCACCTGGCCGCCTACGACCGTGCGCTGCGCCGCGGGGCGGCATCATGACGGCCGGGGTCGCCGCCCCGCAGCGGGCGGAGAAGGCTCTGGCCGAGGCGGCCGAGCGCGCCGAGGAACGGCTCGCCGCGTTGCCCGAGCCCGCGGTGCGCTCACCCGAGCAGCGGGCCGAGGCCGCCGCCGTGGTGGACGGGATCCGCCTGCTGCGGGTCCGGTTCATGGACGCGCATGCCGACCAGGTGTACGACCGGCTCACGGCTGGCCGCACCATCAGGCTGCGGCTCGGTGAGCTGGTCGAGGCCGCCGCGACCGCGGTCCCCGGCCTGGTGCCCACCACCGGGCAACTCGCCGTGGAACGCGAGCGGCCGCAGAGAAACAAGGAAGGGCGCGAGATCGACCAGGGCATCTTCCTGCGGGCGGTGCTGCGCTCGCCGCTGTCCGGTCCGCACCTGCTCGACTCGATGCTRCACCCGACCCCGCGCGCGCTGGCGCTGCTGCCCGAGTTCCGCCGCACCGGTTCGCTGCGGCTGGAGACGGTACGCCTGGACCGGCGCGACGGGGTGGCCCACCTCACCATGTGCCGCGACGACTGMCTGAACGCCGAGGACGAGCAGCAGGTCGAGGACATGGAGACCGTCGTCGACCTGGCCCTGCTCGACCCGGCCGTCCGGGTGGGGCTGCTGCGCGGCGGGGAGATGAGCCATCCGCGCTACCGGGGCCGGCGGGTGTTCAGCGTGGGCATCAACCTCAAGCGCCTGCACGCCGGGGAGATCTCGCTGGTCGGGTTCCTGCTGCGTCGCGAGCTCGGCTACATCAGCAAGATCGTTAGAGGTCTGGTCGCCGGAGAGGGGGCGACCTGGCGCGGTGGCGTGATCGAGAAGCCGTGGGTGGCCGCCGTGGACACCTTTGCCATCGGCGGCGGGGCCCAGCTCCTGCTGGTGTTCGATCATGTCCTGGCCGCGGCCGACTCCTACTTCAGCCTTCCGGCCACGCGGGAGGGCATCATTCCCGGGGTCTCGGCGCTGCGGCTCAGCCGGTGCGCCGGGCCACGGCTGGCCCGCCAGGTCATCCTGGGCGGCCGCCGCATCTGGGCGACCGAGCCCGCGGCCCGGTGCGTGCTCGACGAGGTCGTCGAGCCGCACGAGCTGGACGCCGCCGTCGACCGGAGCGTGGCCCGGCTCGACGGGCCGGCGGTGGTCGCCAACCGGCGGATGCTGAACCTCGCCGAGGARCCTGTGGCGGAGTTCCGCCGCTTCGTGGCCGAGTTCGTGCTGCAGCAGGCGCTGCGGCTTCATGATCAGGATGTCATCGACAAGGTCGGCCGATTCGCCGGGAGCCTCGCATGAACGAGCCGCGGGTGCGCTACGCGAAGAAGGGCCACGTGGCCAGCATCATGATCGACCGGCCTGAGGTGTTCAACGCGCTGGACCAGCGGACTCACCAGGAGCTCGCCGCGATCTGGAACGACGTGGAGGCCGACGATGAGGTGTGGGTGGCGGTGCTGACCGGCGCGGGCGACCGGGCCTTCTCGGTCGGCCAGGACCTCAAGGAGCGGGCAGAGCTCACCGAGCGAGGCGCGCCCGCCACCTCCCTCGGTAGCCGGGGTCAGCCCGGCTGGCCCCGGCTTACCGAGCGCTTCACCCTGTCCAAGCCGGTGATCGCGCGGGTCAACKGGTACGCGCTGGGTGGCGGGTTCGAGCTGGCCCTGGCCTGCGACCTCATCGTCGCCGCCGAGCACGCGGTCTTCGGGCTGCCGGAGGCGCGGCTCGGCCTGATCCCCGGGGCCGGCGGCGCGTTCCGGCTGGCCCGGCAGCTTCCGCTGAAGACCGCGATGGGGTATCTGCTCACCGGTCGCCGGCTGACCGCCGCGACGGCACTGCGGTTCGGCCTGGTCAACGACGTGGTTTCCTACCCGGAGCTGGACGGCTGCGTCGCCGAGTGGACCGACGACATCATCAGAAGCGCCCCCCTCTCGGTTCGCGCCATCAAGGAAGTGGTGCTCAGATCTCTCGACATGCCGCTGCCGGAGGCATTCTCCGCCCGATACCACTGGGAAGAGCGGCGCCGGCACAGCCTGGACTCCGCGGAAGGGGTCCGAGCGTTCGTCGAGAAACGCGACCCAGAATGGGCTGGCCGCTGAGCCCGCGCCGTCCGCCGCCCACCGCTGGTGCGTCGTCCAGGAGAAAAGAATCCGTAATCGGGGGTGGGCGTCATTCCGGTTAACCAGCGGGCTGGGGTGGAAAGCGCGTCGAGGCGCAACGAACGGAGGGGCAAGAATGGACATTCATTCGATCGACCACATTGAGCTGTTCGTCGAGGACGCCGCGCAGGCTGCGGCCGAACTGTGCGATTCCTTCGGTTTCACCGTCACCGGCCGAGGCGGGCCGCGCACCGGGCTCAAGGGCTGCGAGTCGGTGCTGCTGCGGCAGTGCGACATCACTGTCGTCGTCACCGCCGCGACCAGCTCCGACCACCGCGCCGCCGAGTTCGTCCGTCGGCACGGCGACGGAGTGGCGGTCATCGGCTTCGCCGTCGACCAGGCGCAGGCCGCGTTCGCCGAGGCGGTGAATCGTGGAGCGGTGCCGGTCACGCCGCCCGAGACCCTGGGAACGCCGGGCGGCCGCGTGACCTTCGCGTCGGTGGCCGGGTTCGGCGACGTGGAGCACCGCTTCACCTCCCGGGAGGCGGTCGAGGGGCCCTTCTCGCCCGGCCTCATCGAGGAGACCGTCCCAGACCGCTCCAACGAAGGCCTGCTCAGGGCCATCGACCACGTCGCGGTCTGCCTGCCCGCCGGCGAACTGCACCCGACCGTACGCGCCTATCGGGACGTGTTCGGCTTCACCCGGACCTTCGAGGAGCGCATCGTGGTCGGCTCTCAGGCCATGGACTCCCAGGTGGTGCGCAGCCCGTCCGGCAAGGTCACCTTCACCATCATCGAACCGGACACCACCCGCGCCCCCGGCCAGATCGACGAGTTCGTCCGCTCGCACGGCGGGGCGGGAATCCAGCACATCGCGTTCCGCACCGACGACATCACGGCGGCGGTCCGGGACAGCGCGAAGCGCGGGGTGCGGTTCCTCACCACCCCGGCGAGCTACTACGAGGCGCTGCCGGCGCGGCTCGGCCCGGTCGGCGTCYCGGTGGAGACGCTGCGTGAGCTCAATATCCTGGCCGATCGCGACCACGGCGGCGTCATGCTGCAGATCTTCACCGCGTCCCGGCACCCCAGGCGGACCTTTTTCCACGAGCTGATCGACCGCCGCGGCGCCCACACGTTCGGCAGCAACAACATCAAGGCCCTGTACGAGGCCGTCGAACGCCAACGGGCCGCCGAGAGCGCCTGACCYCGGCCTTGGGGGAGTGAGCAGGTGGGAGCTGATCTCGTGCCCCGGCGCCTCATCGTCATCGGCGCCGKATTAATCGGCACCTCGATCGCCCTGGCCGTACGCGACCACGGCGCCGACGTGCTGCTGACCGACCGCGATCCGGCGGCGGCGCGGCTCGCCGCGGGCCTCGGCGCCGGGGTGGTGCTACCCGGTGGACCCGCCGCCTACCGGGGCGCTCCCGCCGACCTCGCGGTGCTGGCCGTACCGCCCGCCGCCGTGCCTGCCGCCCTGCKGGACGCGCAGAAGCACCAGGTGGCCCACGTGTACACCGACGTGGCCAGCGTCAAGCAGGCGCCGATCGCCGAGGCTRCCAAGCTGGGCTGCGACCTCACGGCCTTCGTCGGAGGCCACCCCCTGGGCGGCAGGGAATGGTCAGGGCCGCTGGCCGCCCGGGCCGGCCTGTTCCGCGGCCGGTCCTGGGTACTGTGCCCCACCGGCGAGTCCGGCGCGGCCGCCGCCGCCACGGTGACCGCGCTGGTGCGGGCCTGCGGCGCGCGGCCGGTCCTGATGGATCCCGCCGAGCACGACCGGGCGATGGCGGTGATCTCGCACGCCCCGCACGTGGTGGCCTCGGCGATGGCGGCCCGCTTCGTGGACACCCCGGAGACAATCATGAGGCTGACCGGGCAGGGTGCGCGCGACGTCACCCGGATCGCGGCGGGCGACCCTCGGCTGTGGCTCGGCATCATGTCGGCCAACGCCCATCCGATCGCCGACGTGCTCGACGAGGTGGCGCGGGATCTGGCACGTACGGCCTCGGCGCTGCGGTCCGAGGGGAACACCGCCGTCACCGATCTGCTGGTCCGCGGCMGGGTCGGGCACGGTCGCATCCCCGATCCACAGAAAGTGGAGGACAGCYGATGGAGACAACCCATTACCCGCGCAAGGAAGACCTGCGCAAGGAAGACCTGCACTCCAGCGTCGCCGATCCCGTCATGGACACGATGAACTTTCTCAACGAGGTCACCGTGCGTTTCCCCACGGCGATCTCGTTCGCTCCTGGACGGCCCTATGACGGCTTCTTCGACATCGAGYAGATCTTCACGCAGGTGCGGCGTTATCTCGATCACCTGGCCGAGCGGGGCGACTCGCCAGCTCAGATCCGCGACGCCCTGTTCCAGTACGGCCCGTCCGCCGGACAGATCCGGAAGCTGATCGCCGAATCACTCCGGGTGGACGAGGGCATCGACGTGCCGCCGGAGTCCATCGTGGTCACGGTCGGCTGCCAGGAGGCGATGTTCCTGGCGCTGCGGGCGCTCATGCGGGACCCGGGCGACGTGCTGGTCGTCTCCAGCCCGTGCTACGTGGGGATCACCGGCGCGGCCCGGCTGTTGGACATCGAGGTGACCCCGGTCGAGGAACGGGCGGACGGGCTGCACTGCGCCGATCTGGCGGCCGCGGTCGCGGCCGAGCGGGCGCGCGGGCGCCGGGTCAGGGCCGTCTACGTGGTCCCCGACCACTCCAACCCCTCCGGGGTGACCATGCCGCTGCCGGCCCGGCGGGCGCTGCTCGACCTGGCCGTACGCCTTGACCTGCTGATCCTTGAGGACAGCCCGTACCGGCTGGTCAGCCCGGGCCCGCAGGTGCCGACGCTGAAGTCGCTCGATCCGGCGCGCCGGGTGATCCACCTCGGCTCCTACTCCAAGACGGTCTTCCCGGGGGCCCGCGTCGGATTCGCGGTCGCCGACCAGGTGGTGCGGGACGCCTCCGGAGGGACCGGGCTGCTGGCCGACGACCTCRCCAAGATCAAGAGCATGGTCACGGTGAACACCTCGCCGCTCAGCCAGGCCGCCATCGCCGGGGCCCTGCTCGCCGCCGACGGCCGGATCTCCGAGCTGAACGGCGAGACCTCGGCCTACTACGGCGACACCATGCGCGCCATGCTGCAGTGCCTGGACAAGCACCTGCCGGCCGAGCGGCGGGCCGAGCGCGGGGTGAGCTGGAACTCACCCCGCGGCGGATTCTTCCTGACCATGCGGGTGCCGTTCCGTGCCGACAATGCCGCGCTGACCCGTTCGGCGCAGGACTTCGGGGTTATCTGGACGCCGATGTCCTACTTCTATCCGAAGGGYGGCGGCGACCACAGCATCCGGCTGTCCACCAGCTACCTGACCCGCTTCGACATCGAGGAGGGCATCGCGCGGCTGGTCGGCTTCGTGGAGTCGCAGGCCAACCCGCCGCGCTGAGTCGGTTACCGCACTGAGTCGGTTACCGCACCGAGCCGGTTACCGGGGTGAGCCGGTTACCGGGGGCCATGGGTCGGCTGGCCGGGTGAAGCCTATGAACGGGGCGTGCACGATGACGAGGCGTGTCGTTCGGTCATCGAATCTGAGTGGACATTTTCAGGGCCGGATGTCCAACTGCTGAATCGGACATCTGGCCGGGTACCGCCTTGCTCTGCCCGTCACGGGTCGGTTACCTTACAGTGGGATGAGTCGTTATCCCCAAATGGTCGCCGACGGAGAGAGGTAATGGTCAWGACCAATCCCTTCGAGGACGAGTCCGCCAGCTATTTCGTGYTCGTCAACGACGAAGGCCAGTATTCRCTCTGGCCGGTCTTCGCCGAGGTTCCAGGAGGCTGGTCCATCGTCCACGGTGAGGACTCCAGAAAGGCGTGCCTGGACTTCATCGAGGAGAACTGGACGGACATGCGGCCCAAGAGCCTCATCGCGGAGATGGCGGAGTACGAGACCGCCGACTGACGGCAGGTCTCGCCGCACCACTCGATACCGGACGGATGAGGCGGGGACGTCGATGCCTGGTACTGCGGACCTGACACTACCGGAGATGTTTCAGGCGCAGGTGGTCGCGCGGCCTGATGCGGTGGCGGTGGTCTGTGAGGATGTGCGGTTGACCTATGCGGAGTTGGATGCCGC
>NZ_MOMD01000098.1:0-9343 GCF_001983015.1 Frankia sp. CcI156 | reverse complement strand
CGAGGACCTCACCACCTGGCAACAGCCTCCCGGCTGACCCCGACCCCCGAGACCCCAGCGGAGTGCCCCACGGTCACGCCGCCCACGATCATGCCCCAACGGGATTTCCGAATACGTACGATCGTGCAGCGCGGCCGGCGGGTTATGATAGAGGAACTGCAGCACGGCCGTGTCCCGTTCGGCTTCCAGGAGCTGCTCGAACGGCGTCCGGGTGAAATCTCCGATGAACAGTGCGGTGCCGCGGAACTTCTCGTTGAGATTGGTCATCTCGCAGGTGGCTATCACATGCCCGCGCGGGTTGACGCCCAGTTGCAGACTTCCACAGTCGGGGAGCCGGTCCGGCGTGAACCGGCTGTAGTGCCTGGTGAGAGCCGCCATGACTTCCGGGTCGTTGCCCTCGGTGGTCAGGCTGTTGGGGTAGACCGTCTCACCGCCCAGGTCCAGGTCGTCCAGCAGCTGGGCGTCCACGTCGGGCAGGTGGGAGGCCACCCAGCTCAGCTCGTGCACCATGCCGAGGTCGGCGCAGGCCCGGCGGAGGTGGCGCAGCCGCTCGACCGGCACGAACGGCAGGTGAAAGGCGCTCGCACTCGGGAAGATCGCCTGGACCCCGGCCTGCTGGAGACGGCTCACGAGCGTACGGGCGCGTTCGGGGGTGCGGGCCCAGAAGCCGTTCGTGTTGAGGGAGACGTAGTACCCGAGATCCGTGGCGGCGCGGGCGAGCGCACAGGTGTCCTCCGGATGAAGCATGATCTCGCCGCCGCCCAGGTCGAGGAACCTGCGACCGAACCTGGCTGCCGTCCGCAGGATTTCTATCGCGGTGGCCAGGTCGAACCTCTCCCGGCGATGTGGACTCGATTGGACCAGGCAATGTGCGCAGGTCGCGTTGCAGGCATAGGTGTAGATCAGGTACACGCGCTCGTGGTTCCCGTAGGTGTAGCACACCCCGGTATGCGGATAGACCTGTTCCAAAATTCCCCCAAACCCATTGCTTTTACCWGGGCGGATTCGGCCGCGAACGAGCGATCTCGACAAGTGCGGGAACGCYGTCGGGAACTGTCGGTGGAGAGCAGGGTTGTCTCCCGGCAACGATTGCGTCACTGTAGGACAACATGGCGAGATTGGTCAACTGTGGCTCACCGGCTTCATCCGCGACGACGGCGGGTGACGTTGAGGTGGAACTGTGACTGGCGTAGCAACCAGTTCTGCGTTGCCGGGGTCCTGTGGAGGGCATGGTTGTCCGGGATCAGGCACGGGTCGTACGCGGAGGTACTGAGGCGCCGATCCGCTTCAGGAAACGACGGGGAACTCCCCGTGTCGGCGCCGCCGGTCGGGCCGCGGGTTGCCCGTGCCATTGTTTGCGCTGGTCAGGTCGGGTCTTCGCGGTCAGGGGTGGGACGGGGCGGGGTTGTGGGGCGGCGGGGTCGGCGCCGGGCGGCGGCGATCCCGGTGTGACCCGCGCGGCGGACGGGGCCGATCATGTCGTGACGGAGCGTGAGTGCGGTGTGGGGCCGGTCGCCGGCCCGGGCTCGGGAAGCCATCTCACGGAACGTCACGTCCCTTACCTGTGAGGCTGCCGTCCCCCGTCGTGCTGTCGTCTTTCTGTCATCCGGCCCCTCCGGGGCGGGCGGCGCTACGGGCGGGAGCGGCCTGTGGGGGCGGTCACACCGGCGGTCATGGGAGACGACCGCCGCGGTCCTGACGCCCGGCCCGGCCTGGTCGTGCGGGCGTCGCGGGTGACCCGCGTCGCGCGGCGGTGTGGTGCTCGAGGTGCACGCCCCGTCCCGGGCAACCCCGGCAGGGCAGGATCCGCAGGGCGCTCCTAGGATGGCCGACGCAGGAACGCGKCGCCGCCGCGTCGGCGGCGGAGTCGGGCCGGAAAGCGGAGTCGKGCCGGAGAAAAGCGGAGTCGGGCCGGAGAGGAGTGCCACCGTGCCGGGCACGCTCTATCTGGTCCCGGTGCCCATCGGGGACCCCGGCGACATCACCGCCCGAGCCGTCGACGTGCTGCGGCAGGTCCCGGTGGTCGCGGCGGWGGACACCCGCAACGCGCGGCGCCTRTTGCAGCCGCTCGGGACGTCGCCCCGGTTGCTCAGCTACCACGACCACAACGAGCAGGAGCGGGGTCCCCAACTGCTGTCGCTGCTGCAGGAGGGCGCGGACGTCGCCGTGATGTCGGACGCGGGCACCCCGCTGGTCAACGACCCCGGCTACCGCCTGGTCGCCGCGGCCATCGAGGCAGGGATCCCGGTCCGCCCGCTGCCGGGGGCCAGCGCGCCGGTCACCGCGCTCGTCGGATCCGGCCTGCCGGTACACCGGTTCCACTTCCTCGGGTTCCTGCCCCGCCGACCGGCCGCCCGCCGGGCGGCCCTGGAGCAGGTGCGCGGTCTCGACGCCTCCCTGGTGCTGTTCGAGGCGCCACACCGGATGACCGAGTGCCTGGCCGACCTGACCGCCGTGCTGGGTGAGCGGCGGGCGGCGCTGGCACGCAACCTGACCAAGCCGGACGAGCAGTTCATCCGGGGGACGCTCGACGAGGTCCGTGCCGTGCTGGCCGGGGAGCAGCCGGTCCGCGGGCAGTTCACGGTGGTCGTGGAGGGGGCGGGGACGCGGGCCGCCGCCGGGGAGACGGAGCTGGCCGACCGCGTCGCCGAGGCGATGCTGCGGCACGGAGCGGGTGCCCGGCTGGCCCGCGAGGTGGTCCGTGAGGTCACCGGCCTGCCGCGCAACCAGGTGTACGCACTGGTCGGGGAGGCCGAGGRCCGGGTCCGGTCCGGTACCTGCCCGCCCGCGGGTGGACCGGCCGACTAGACTGGTTCTGAGATGCCGAGGATGAGTCCGCCCGTCATGCCTGTTGTGCCGGCTCCCGTGCTGGCGACGCCRCACGGGACGGTCGAGCTACCGACGTTCCTGCCGGATGGCACCCGGGCGGCGGTGCGCAGCACGGATCCCCGTGACCTGCGCGAGGTCGSGATCGAGGCGGTGATGTGCAACGCCTTCCATCTTGCCCAGCGGCCCGGTGTCAGGCCGGTGAAGCGGGTCGGCGGGTTGCGTCGCTTCATGGCCTGGGACGGCGTGGTGGTCACCGACTCGGGCGGGTTCCAGGTGCTGTCCCTGCTGCGGCGGCAGGGGCAGCACAGCGCGATCCGCCCCGGCGGGGTGGTCTTCCGCAATCCTGCCGACGGCACGAAGGTCGAGCTCACCCCGCAGCGGGTGATCGAGTGGCAGTTCGGGCTGGGCTCGGGCGTCGTCATCGCGCTCGACGACTGCACGGGTCCGGAGGACTCGCCGGCCGAGGTGGTGGCCTCGGTCGACCGCACGATCCGCTGGTTCCGCGACACCCGTACCGCCTTCGATCTCCAGTGTCGGCAGCGCCGGCTGGAGAACCCGCCGCTGCTGGTCGGTGTGGTGCAGGGCGGTGCGGATCCCGACCAGCGCAAGCGCTGCGTGGAAGCCCTGGTGGAGGCGGGCGCGCAGGGGTTCGGCTTCGGCGGCTGGCCCCTGGACGGCAACGGCGTGCTCGAACGGGAGATGTTCGCCCTGCTCTCGGCGTCCACGCCGCCCGAGGCCCCGCTCTTCGCGCTCGGGGTGGGCAAACCCGAGCATCTCGTGGCGCTGTGCCAGATCGATCGCCGGTGGGTGTTCGACTGCACCATTCCCACCCGGGACGCACGGCATGGTCGCCTGTACGCCTTCAACAACGCCCCGCTGGCCGCCGACGGGTCGTTCTACCAGAACGTCCACATCCTGGACGAACGCAACCATCGCATCGACGAGCCGATCTGTCCCACCTGCGACTGCCCCACCTGCACCCGGTACGGCCGGTCGTACCTGCACCATCTCTTCCGGGTCAGGGACGGGCAGGCCGACCGGCTGGCCACGCTGCACAACCTGCGCTTCTACACTCGACTTATCGAGCAGCTGCGGGCGGGCGGGCGCGCGCTGGCAGCCGGCCCGGCCGAGATTGGGGACGACGACACGTGACGGTGAACCCGACCCGGGGCGCGGTCGGAGGGACGGACCCCCGACCCGCCGCGGTGGTGCTGTTGAGCGGGGGGCTGGACTCGGCAACCGTGCTCGCCATCRCCAACCAGCAGGGATTCGCCTGCCACGCGTTGAGCTTCCGCTACGGCCAGCGGCACGAGGTCGAACTCGCCGCGGCCCGGCGGGTGGCCTCCGCGCTCGGGGTGGTCCGGCATGTGGTGGTCGACATCGACCTGGGGGTCTTCGGCGGGTCGGCGCTGACCGACCCGACCATCGCCGTCCCGGCGGCCGGAACGGCGGAGGAGATCCCGGTCACCTATGTCCCGGCCCGGAACACGATCTTCCTGTCCTTCGGGCTGGCCCTGGCCGAGACCGCGGGTGCCTGGGACGTGTTCATCGGCGCGAGTTCGGTCGACTACAKCGGCTACCCGGACTGCCGTCCCGAGTACCTGGCCGCCTACCAGGCGATGGCCAACCTGGCGACGAAGGCCACCGTGTCGGGTGAGCGCACCCTGTCGGTCCATGCCCCGCTGATGCACCTGAGCAAGGCGGACACGATTCGCCTTGGTCTCTCGCTCGGGGTTGACTACGGGCTGACGCACAGCTGCTACGACCCGGGGCCGGACGGCCGGCCCTGTGGGCGGTGCGACTCCTGCTCGCTGCGGGAGCGTGGTTTCACCGAGGTGGGAGTCCCTGACCCGGCGGGGGGCTGACATGGTTTATCGGATCAAGGAGATCTTCTACACGCTGCAGGGGGAGGGCGTGCGGTCCGGCCGCCCGGCGGTGTTCTGCCGGTTCGCCCTGTGCAACCTGTGGACCGGGCGGGAACGCGACCGTCACCGGGCGGTGTGCCAGTTCTGCGACACCGACTTCGTGGGTACCGACGGCCCCGACGGCGGCGTGTTCGACACCCCGGACGACCTGGCCGACGCCGTGGCCGCGCGGTGGCCGTCCGATGCCCCCGGGGCACTGCCCTACGTGGTCTGCACCGGCGGTGAGCCGTTGTTGCAGCTCGACACCCCGGCCGTGTCCGCCCTGCACACACGAGGTTTCGAAGTGGCCGTCGAGACCAACGGCACCTGCCCGGCGCCGGCCGGGCTGGACTGGGTGTGCGTGTCCCCCAAGGCGGGGGCGCCGCTGCGGCTGACCACCGGTGACGAGCTGAAACTGGTCTTCCCGCAGCCCGGCGCCGGACCGGAGCTGTTCGCCGGCCTGGAGTTCGGCCATCACCTGCTGCAGCCGATGGACGGGCCGCACCGGGAGGCCAACACCCGGGCGGCGCTCGACTACTGCCTGGCCCACCCACGCTGGAGGCTCAGCATTCAGACCCACAAGATCCTGGGGATCCGCTGATGGAGATCTTCCGCGAGTTCACCTTCGAGGCCGCGCACCGCCTGCCGGAGGTGCCGGAGGGTCACAAGTGCGCCCGGCTGCACGGRCATTCCTTCCGGATCGCGATCCAGGTGGTCGGCCCGGTCGACCCCCGGGCTGGATGGGTGATGGACTTCGCCGACCTCCGGGCGGCGTTCGCTCCGCTGCACGACCAGCTGGACCACCGCTACCTCAACGAGGTGCCGGGCCTGGACAACCCGACCAGCGAGAACCTCGCCCGGTGGATCTGGGACCGGCTGGCCGGCGAGCTCCCGCTGAGCGCGGTCACCGTCCGCGAGACCTGCACGTCGGGGTGCATCTACCGAGGTGACGAGCCGGACCGGACACCGGCGTGACCCCGCCGGGCGCCGACCAGGAGGCCGTGGCGGCGGCCGCCGCCCGGATCGCCCGTTCGGCCAAGTACCGGGGCGTGCACCCCGAGACCATCGCCCATGTCGTGGAGCAGGAGGCGAGCGCCGGGGGAACCGGCCCGGTCGAGCACCGGGCCCGGGTGCGGCTGCACCGGGTCGCCGCCCTGCACCTGCTGAGCGGGCGGACAGCGGTGCTGCGCCGCGAGGTGGCACGGTTGCCGACCGGCGATCCGCAGGCCCTGAAGGCCGGCTGCCGGGCCGTGCTGGCCCGGCACGTCTCCACCGCCGAGCGCCTTGCCGACCTGGACGACTTCTACCCCGCGCTGCTGTCGATCCTGCCCGCCCCGGACACCGTTGTCGACATCGCCTGTGCGTTGAACGTCCTCACCGTCCCCTGGCTGCTGGAGACCTGTGACGCCACGTACACGGGCTACGACCTCAACGCCGACTTCGTCGAGATCGGCAACGCCTTCCTCGCCATGGTGCATCCGCAGGGCTGGGTGGTCCACCACGACGTGGTGGYCCAGGGTCCCCCACCGCGGGCCGATCTGGCACTGCTGCTGAAGACCTACCACTGCCTGGAGGACCGTCGGCGGGGCAGCGGCCTGCGGCTGGTCGAGACCGTCGACGCCCGGCACGTCGCCGTCTCCTTCCCCACCCGGGCGATGAACGGGCGGCCGGCCGTCTTCGCGCCGCCGATGCAGGAGGAGCTGGAGCGGCTGGCCGACCGGCGCGGCTGGTCGGTGGACCGGGTGCGGCTGAGCACCGAGGAGCTGGTCGTCCTCGGCCGGTCGCCGCAGGACATGTCGTCGCCCGAGGCGCTCCCGACCCGGGCGCACCAGGGCTGAGGATCGGCGGGTTATGCTCGTCAGCGGTGCCGGTGTGCGGGAACGGGAGAGGGAGCGTCGGTGATGCGRCAGTGGCCCTGACGAAGCTGGGCAACCCGGAGGCGAAGGCCGACCGGTCCCTGGAGACGTTCCCGATCGACGACACCTCGCAGGAGATCAGGATCGACTGCCGGGAGTTCACCTGCCGGTGCCCGATCACCGGCCAGCCGGACTGGGHGACGATCCGCATCGACTACCGGCCGGGCGGGCGTGGTCTGGAGACCAAGAGCCTCAAGCTCTACCTGGAGACCTTCCGGGAGGAAGGGATCTTCCACGAACACCTGGCCACCCTGATACGTGACGATCTGGTGGCCGCGCTCGCTCCGGTGCAGCTCACCGTCACCGTGAACTTCAACGCCCGGGGCGGCATCGCGCTGGCGGCCTCCAGCACCTACCGTCGCGAGGCCTGACCCCGCCCCTGCCGGACGGTCCTGGACCTCGGCCGAGCTCACCAGCGCCCCTACGACGGCACGCACCGTGTTCGTCGGACGGCGCTCCTGCCCGGAGTGCCTCCCGCGCGGAGCGCGGTCACCCTGGTCGACGGCTGCCGCGTTTTCGCCTCCGGACTCAGGGTCACTGCCCGGGGGTGCGGACCGCCGTCGGCATCGCGGCGTGGGAGACGCCACGATCGCCAGCGGCTTCTCCTTCTGAGCCACATGGCCGGAACGGCGCCCGGATGAACATCTTCCCCTCGTCGCTGACACCCCCACACGTCAGCTGATAAACCAGTCTTCCGTCAGAATCCGTGCCGACCCATACGGCCAGAGAAAAGTGGCATGTCAGCGGCTTCGCCACACCTGTCAGGGAAAAAGCCAGCCCGTCGGAGTTGGCTCAGAACTGCCTTTCGTCGGGCCGACGCCGGGCCGAAGGCAATCCCCGCCGCCTTCTTCCAAAGGAGCCGCTGTGCCATGAGCGTTTTCCATCCTCGGTTCTCCTAAATTCCTTCGTGCGTCAGGACGAGGATGGCTTGGGAAATTGTGCCGACGCGGCGGGGGCAGYCGCGGTACCGGTCGAGGACATGCCAGTTCTTGAGGACGGCGAATCCTCGTTCGCCGACAGCGCGGGTGGCCGAGAGGCTGCGGTTCTTCTCCTTGTCGGCGTCGGGTAGTTCGGCGTTCTGGGGTTTCTTGCGGGGGGTGAGGAGTTGTTCGCTCTCGCCGCCGACGTAGCCCTTGTCGGCGTAAAGGTAGATCGTCTCCGCCTGGTTGATCAGGTGGAGGATGTTGTGGGACCTCGCGGCGGTGATGTCGTGGGTGGATCCGGGCAGTCCGTCGGAGATCCAGATCATCCGGCCGTAGGGGTCCATCAGGCCCTGGAGGTTGACGCCGTGGTGTTTGTGTTTGCCGGAGTAGTAGAGCCTGTTGTGGGCGCGGATCCGGTTGATGCGGATGACGGTGCCGTCGAGGATGAGGAAGTTGCTCCGGCACCAGGCGAAGGCCCAGACGGCGGCGAGCAGGGTCCGGCCACGGCCGGCGAGCAGCGCGACGGCCTCGTGGACGTAGCGGCACACAGTGGCCACCCCGACCTGGAATCCCTCGACGAGGCGGGTGTAGGTGTCTCCGTTGCGCAGGTGGGCCAAGGCAAGAAGTGCCTGGTCACGGGCCGGGACCTTGCGCCAGTTCCCGTGGCGTTCGCGGTCGTCGGCGAGCAGCGCCGTCAGAAGGTGTTTGAGATCGTCGTTTAGATGATTCTCTGTAGCGGTCGGGGTCCGGGCCGCTGGGCGGGGGTGCGCCGGTCGATGCGGCGGACCATGGTGGCGATCATGGCCCAGCGGATGAGGGATTCGGCGTGGTCGGGGCGGCGTTCGTAGTCGCGGGCGTGCCGGCGGTAGCCGGTGATCCACGACCACGTTCGTTCGACGACCCAGCGACGTGGCAGGACGGAGAAGCCCTTCTGCCCGGCGGGTTTGCGCACCACCTGCAGGGTGAGGGTCAGGATCCGGGCGGCCCAGTCCATGAAGACACCCGCGAACCCGGCGTCGGCGAATACGAGCCGTAGCCGCCGGCCGGCGAAGAAACTGTCGAGGAGGAGCTGCCGGCCACTGGCGGTGTCATGGGTGCTGGCCGGGACCACGAGCAYGGCCAGCAGCAGTCCCATCGTGTCCACAGCGATGAACCGCTTACGACCGTTGACCTTCTTGCCGGCGTCGTAGCCGCGGGAGGAGGCGGGCACGGTGTCGGCGCCCTTCACCGACTGGGAATCGATGATCCCCGCCGACGGTTCGACATCGCGTCCTTCCGCCCGGCGGGCCTGCTCCCGCAGCACGTCGTGAACACGTTCGGTGACACCCAGATCGTGCCAGAGGGCGAAGTAGTAGTACACGGTCTGCCACGGCGGATAGTCCGACGGCAACGCCCGCCACGCACACCCCGAGCGCACCACATACAGGATCGCGTCCACCAGATCACGCCGATCATGCTTCTCCGGCCGGCACACCGCCGCCGGCGGCGGGAGCAACGGCCCGACCAGAGCCCACTGCGAGTCCGACAGATCCGACGGATACCGATGACGGTGAGCATGBGCCATCCGTCCACCGTCAGCCCCCAGCCACCCCCACCCGGCCATGATCCGACGAGTGCACCCCCATCGCGCACCCCGGAAGATCACACACCGTCACCAGCGGGCATTCTCAAACACCTTCTCAGCTTGTCGTTTAACCTTCGGGTGTCACTCTGTGTGATAGTCGCTGGTGGTTTGGGGTGGGCCGGCGTGTCGCCGTGACGTGAAGCGGCC
>NZ_MOMD01000097.1:0-9857 GCF_001983015.1 Frankia sp. CcI156 | reverse complement strand
CGCGTTCCAGGGCCCTTCGCGGCCCGACCCCTAGCAGTAGCCGACCACAAACTCAAGACGCCACGCCGTACCTACTTTGACGTCGCCCTGCCATGACATGGACGGATCAGCCACGACCCATGATCCTCCACGTCCAACCACCAGGACCAAGCAACGAGCCCAACGTACCTCCTCAATACAAACCCCAAAGTCAGCGGGCTACGGCCGCCCACCCTGAATGGACACGTCCCATGCTCCTGGCGGACGGCATCGGGCCTCTCCCCGRCAAGGCATACCCGTCGTACGCCCTGGCTGGTACGGAGRGTTATCGCACGACGACCTCAAACGTGTTCTAAGGGGACGGCGTTCAAGGTGGAACCAGAACTTTGATCTAGTCTGCTACCTGCGCAAACAGTGGTCGCATGATGAAACATTCATCCCGGGTATCCGAGCAGGGGACGAGATATTTACCGGTGTGGCCCGGCGAGTCAGTGGCAGAGCGTGAGGCCCTCGACAAACCTGGCAATTTGGACGGTTGTTTTTAGGCAAACTCCACGGCGAAGGATTGCGAGGACAAAGCTTGCGAGGCGCGGGGTATCGGTGCTAGCGTGAGGTCCGTCTCATGGGCATCGTTCTGTCTTTTCAGATCTTCTTGAGGGGGGTTCCGTGAGGGGCCATCCAGAAGGCCGCCATAAAGATCTTCGCTGGGGGCTTCGAACTATGGTGATCTAGACGTCCATTATTCGTTCCTCCTTACGTTTCCTCGATTYCCGCTCTCACCTTCGGCCCGCCCGTGAGACAGCACGGATTTTTACTGCCGGCCGTCACCCACATTCTTTGTCGACTGTAGGTGCCCACCCTAGTGGGATTAATACTCATGTGTAATCAAATTCGTTGTTGTTTGGTAATCTTTTGCTCTTCGGCAAGGTTCATGAAAACGCTCAAGATCAACCAGGCGGCGTCATCTGGGTGACCACGTTGAGCGGCCGAAGTTGGTGTGGACACCGGTCCCGAGCCCGGATGGCGTTCCGGGCCAAGCCTGGTCGATCCCCACCCGTTCGGCCCGGGTGCCCACCGGGCCGGTGGACCTTCGGCCCTCCTGCCGGGAAGCCCGCCGGAGCGCCTTTCGCCTGGCCTTCGTCACGAGGGAATCTTTCGGCTCAAGCCTCGCGGATAGTTCTCATCCATCCACGCCACAGTTACCCGTAAATTTATCCCTTGGAACTCTTCAGGAAGGAAGAGCACGTGATTTCTGAAAACGGGACGGAAGGGCGCGGAGGCGATGGCTGGTCCTATCTGAGAAAACTGCTGAACGAACTACAGAACACCACCGTTGAGCTACTACCGATAAATTCACTCACCACCTCCGAGTCGCTTCGCGTGGCCGGCGAGGTCGGGCATCATGTCAAGATACTGGCCGAGACGGAAGCCGTGTTGCCGCCGATCATCGTGCATCGGGGATCGATGAGGGTGGTCGATGGAATACACCGGCTACGGGCCGCCGCGATTCGTGGTGAGGAAGATATCAGGGTGCAGTTCTTTGATGGCAACGTCGAAGACGCTTTTCTCCTGGCGGTCGCCGCAAACGTCACGCACGGYCTGCCGCTCACGATGGCGGATCGGGTGGCCGCTGCGAAGCGTATTRTCGCGTGCCGTCCGCAGTGGTCGGACAGAGCTGTGGCCTCGGTAGTCGGAGTTTCCGCGAAAAAAATCTCGGAAATCCGCCAGAGCCTGGYCGAAAGTGTCCCTCAGTTCACGAGCAGGATTGGTATGGATGGGCGTACGAGGCCGTTGAGCTTTGTGGAGGGCAGGGAGCGGGCCAGCGAACTGATCAAAGCAAATCCCGCCGCCTCTCTTCGGCAGATCGCAAGGGAAGYCGGAATCTCTCCGACTACGGTGGCRGACGTAAAGAATCGAGTTCTCCGGGGAGCAAGCCCGGTCCCCGTAAAGCAGCGGAACGTCGACACGGTGGACCTCAGGCGACGCATGGCGATGCGTAAAAGCCTCAGCTCGGGACGAAAAGAGAGGAGATCGCTGGATGAACTTTTCTCTCTCTTTGATGTTCTGCGGAAGGATCCGTCACTGAGGTACAACGAGGTAGGAAGGATGGTGCTTCACGTCCTGAGCTACTGCACGGTCACGGCTCGGGAGAAAAAAAAGATCATCGAAAACGTTCCACCCCACTGTAGGGAAGCTATCGCCGATCTCTTCTCTGGGTATGCTGATATATGGTGCCTGCTCGCGGAGGAACTCCGGGACGGCGAGCATCGTGTCTCCTCGGAGGCAGAGTAGCGAAAGAGTGGATGTAGCGCCTCGATTTTTTGATACGGGGGCGATTTCGAAGGTTTGAGCCCGTCCATCAGCCGGCGTCGTCGGGAGGAGCCGGCGGAATACCGCCGGTTGTACGCCGCGGTCTGCCGCAGATGCCCGAGCGGCAAGGATGGCCAGCCGCTGTTCAAGTGCCGAGATCGCGCGGTTGGACGATAGGAGAGGACTCACGGCGCCACGGCTGAGCGGACTGGACTCCCACCAGCACCCCCACCAGGGGGCTGGCCACCATCCTGGTGGACACCGGGATTCACCGGCGTTGATCGCGCTGAATATGGGGCTCGCCGCGGCGGCAGGGAACCGTTCACCATGCTCGTTCTCATGGCGCTGATCACGATGTTCATCGCCGGCTGATACTGGTGGCGCCGAGTCGCGGGGAACCAGCCGTACTGGCTGTATCAGCCGCGCAGGAGGCGGCGGAGCCGTTGTCGGAAGAATGTCCTTGACATTTATTTGAGAAAATTCGAAACTAGATTGAAAATTTGGTCAAGCGGGCTTAAAGGGCTCGGAAAAAATGGTGGGAGATGGCCGTGACAGATTCTGCGGAATTTGATGTGGTGGTCGTTGGCGGYGGACCCGCCGGCTCCACACTGGCCGCGCTGGTGGCCATGCAGGGGCATCGAGTCCTTGTCCTGGAGAAGGAGCACTTTCCGCGCTACCAGATCGGCGAGTCGCTGCTACCATCCACTATCCACGGGGTCTGCCGGCTGACCGGCGCCGCCGACGAACTGGCCAAAGCCGGCTTCCCGCTCAAGCGCGGCGGTACCTTCAGATGGGGGGCCACCCCGGAGCCGTGGACGTTCGCCTTCTCGGTGTCGTCGCGGATGGCTGGGCCGACCTCATTCGCCTATCAGGTTGAACGGTCGAAATTCGACGAGATTCTACTGCGGAACGCCCGCCGGGTCGGCGCCGAGGTACACGAGGGCTGCTCGGCCACCGACGTCATCGAGGACGGCGACCGGGTCGTCGGCATCCGCTACACCGACGACGGCGGCAACCGGCGTGAGGCGCGGGCCTCCTTCGTGGTCGACGCCACCGGCAACAAAAGCCGCATCTACCATCGGGTTGGTGRCACCCGGCAGTACTCGGAGTTCTTTCGCAGCCTGGCCCTGTTCGGCTACTTCGAGGGCGGCCGGCGGATGCCCGAGCCCAACCGGAACAACATCCTGTGTGTGGCCTTCGACAGCGGCTGGTTCTGGTACATCCCACTGAGCGACACGCTGACCAGCGTCGGCGCGGTCGTACGGTCGGAAATGGCGGAGAAGGTCCAGGGTGACTCCGAGCAGGCCATGAAGGCGCTCATTGAGGAGTGCCCGATGATTTCGGATTACCTCGCGCCGGCCAGGCGGGTCACCACCGGGCAGTACGGCCAGCTCCGGGTACGCAAGGACTACTCCTATCATCAGACGACTTTCTGGCGTCCCGGGATGGTTTTGGTCGGCGACGCCGCGTGCTTTGTGGACCCGGTGTTCTCCTCCGGCGTGCACCTCGCGACCTACAGCGCGCTGCTCGCGGCCCGGTCCATCAACAGCGTCCTCGCCGAGATTGTGGACGAGAAGACCGCGATGCAGGAGTTCGAGGCCCGCTACCGCCGAGAGTACGGCGTGTTCTACGAGTTTCTGGTGTCGTTCTACGAGATGCATCACAGCGAGGACTCCTACTTCTGGCAGGCCAAGAAGGTCACCGGGAACAGCCAGCCCGAGCTGGAGGCATTCGTCGAGCTGATCGGCGGAGTGTCGTCGGGGGAATCCGCGCTGACCGACGCCGACGCCCTGGCCCTCCGGCTGCAGGCCAACACCGCCGACTTCACTACCGCRGTCGACGCGCTCGTGGCCAACAACAGCGAGAGCATGGTGCCGTTCATGAAGTCGCAGGTGATCCGCGGGGTCATGCACGAGGGCTCGCAGATGCAGATGCGCGCGCTGCTCGGTGAGGACGCCGAGCCGGAGACCCCGCTGTTCCCCGGCGGTCTGGTCTCGTCGGCTGACGGCATGTTCTGGCTGCCCACCGACGCTTAGGCCGGCCGTACCGGTCGCGTCCAAAAGCAACCGGCCCACACATGGTCCACCATGTGTGGGCCGGTTGTCTGTGTGGGCCGGTTGGTTCTGTGGATGTCAGCCCAGTAAGATGGCGCCGCTGGTGCGTGCCAGTTCTACGGCCTTGTGCCAGTTCCACGGCCCGGCTCCGTGCCGGGTCGGGCAACCACATCGGCCGCGTGCCGTCAGCCACCGTGGGTATAACCCGGGTGAAGAGAAGATGCAGAGTACCCGGAATCGGATTCGAACCGATATTCGGGGCTCTTTCAGGAGGTCCGTTTCCGTCGCTKGGCCACGGAGCGCTCCCGTGAACGATTATATCGCTCTAACCGTTCTTGCCGACTGTCGAAAAGGCATCCGATGGCGCTGGCGGAAAATTGCTGGACGCCATTGTTGTGAGTCTGGATCCGAGCGACGCTGCGGGGTATGACTGTGCGAGCGATCCGCGGTGCCACGCAGGTCGGGGCGAACGCGCGAGAGGACATCTTCGAGGCGACGGTCGAGCTGGTCACCGAGATGCTMATCCGCAACGGGCTGGTGACCGACGACGTGATCAGTGTGCTGTTCACCGCGACCTCGGATCTGGACGCCGAGTTCCCCGCGCTGGCCGCCAGGAAGGCTGGTTTTCACACGGTACCGATGAWCTGCGCCAGCGAGATCGGTGTGCCCGGGGCGCTGCCGCGCGTCGTACGGCTGATGGCGCATGTGGAGGTCGACGGGGCGCGCCCGCCGATCAGGCATGTGTATCTGCGCGGCGCGAGCGCGCTGCGCCCTGATCTGGCGCAGTGATCTCGGAGGCTGGGATGACCGCGTTGACGCTCGGCGACTACGAGAACCTGGCCCGCGCCCGGCTGGACCGTCTGGTCTGGGACTTCTGCGCGGGCGGCGCCGGGGAGGAACGGACGCTCACGGCTAACATGGCGGCATTCGACGACGTCCGGCTGCGGCCAACCGTGCTGCGCGGCGCGTCCGACCCCGACATCGCCACCAGGATCTTCGGTGACCGGTGGGCGGYGCCGCTGGCTGTCGCCCCGATGGCCTTCCACACGCTGGCTCACCCAGATGGGGAACTGGCCACGGTGCGGGCCGCCACCTCGGTCGGGATGCCCGTCGTCGTCTCCACCATGGCCGGGCGCCGCTTCGAGGAGCTGGTCTCGGCCGCAGGCTCCCCGCTGTGGCTCCAGGTGTACTGCTTCCGTGACCGCTTCCGGACGCAGCGGCTGATCGAACACGGGGAGCGGGCGGGCATGAATGCGCTGGTCCTCACCGTTGACGCGCCCCGGCTTGGCCGCCGGCTGCGCGACGTGCGCAACGACTTCCGGCTGCCTCCGGGTATCATGCCGGTCAACCTCGACGGGGATGGCTTCTCCTCGCCCGCCGCGCACGCCAGCGCCGAGCTCGACCCGACCCTGGACTGGTCGGTGATCGACTGGCTGCGGTCGATCAGCTCGTTGCCGCTGCTGGTCAAGGGCATCCTGACGGCCTCGGACGCGGAACGGGCGGTACGTGCGGGGGYGGACGGCATCGTGGTCTCCAACCACGGGGGCCGCCAGCTTGACGGTGTCCCCGCGACMTTCGAGGTACTCCCGGAGATCGTGGCGGCGGTGGCGGGCAGTTGCCCGGTCMTGGTCGATGGTGGCATCCGGCGGGGCCGGGACGTGCTGGCCTGCCTGGCGGTGGGGGYCGCCGCGGTGCTCGTGGGTCGGCCAGTCCTCCATGGCCTGGCGGTCGGCGGGCAGGAAGGCGCAGCTCATGTGCTGGGCATTCTCATCGAGGAACTCACCGACGCGATGACCCTCACCGGCACACCTTCGCTGGCCGACATCCATCCCGGCCTCATTGGGCACTGATACGGCTCACCGTGAGTTTTCGGCAGTTGGACAGTGGTTGCCGCAAACTCCRCTAGGTACGGTTGAACCGATACCGCGGCCACTACTTCGGGTCCCGTGTTTAGGAGGTCGGTGATGACGCTCGGAGCTCCGGGCCCCATGATGATCCGCGGGGTGGGTGGTGACCGACCGATTACCCGGCAGCAGATCAGGCCGGGTACAATGCGCCGGATCCTGCCTTATGCCAAGCCTTATCGGTGGCGCCTGGTGCTGCTGCTGGCAGCCGGGTCACTCGAGGCCGCGAGTATTGCGGCCAATCCACTGCTACTCAAGTTCCTCATCGACGACGGCATTTTGAAGGAGAACACCAGGCTGGTCGTCGTAGTCGCCTCGGTCGTCGCGGCACTCGCCCTTCTGGATGCCTTTCTGGGAATCGCTCAGCGGATGCTCTCCGCGCGATTTGGCGAGCAGATAATCTATGATCTGCGGACCCGGGTCTTCGCCCACGTGCAGCGGCAGCCGATCGCCTTCTTCACTCGGGCGCAGACCGGCTCGCTGGTCAGCCGGCTGAACACCGACGTGATCGAGGCGCAGCAGGCGATGTCGCAGTTGCYGACTGTGTTGGTGTCCAGCGCGCTGTCGCTGGTCCTGGTGATAGTCACGATGTTCTACCTGTCATGGGTCGTGACGATAGTCGTGCTCGCGCTCGTCCCGTGCTTCATGCTGCCGGCCCGGGTCGTCGGCCGCAGGCTGCAGCGGTATGCCCGGGAGGGCATGCAGCTCAATGCCGAGATGAGCACGATGATGAACGAGCGCTTCAACGTGGCGGGCGCGATCCTCGTCAAGCTTTACGGCGAGCCCGAGACCGAGAGCAGGCAGTTCGAGGACCGGGCGGCGCGGGTCCGCGATATCAACGTGCGGACCGCCGTCTATGGGCGGGTGTTTTTCGTCGCGATGACGATGGTGGCCTCGCTCGCCACCGCGGCGGTCTATGGCATCGGCGGTGTTCTGGTCATCCACGACGACTTCCAGCTCGGCACCCTTGCCGCCTTCGCGGTCCTGCTCAACCGGCTGTACGGCCCGATCAACCAGCTCTCCAACATCCAGCTCAACGTGCTGACCGCGCTGGTGAGCTTCGACCGGGTCTTCGAGGTGCTCGACCTGCGGCCGCTCGTCGCCGAACGCCCCGGCGCGATCGCGCTGCCGTCCGCCTCGTCGGCCGCGCCGGAGATCGAGTTCGACGAGGTGTCGTTCCGCTACCMAACCGCCGACGAGGTGTCACTCGCCTCGCTCGAATCGATCGCGCTGCCGTCCGCCGAGCGCACCGGGAGCACCGCGATGGTGCTGGATCGGATCAGCTTCCGGGCTCCGGCGGGAAAGCTCACCGCGCTGGTCGGCCACTCGGGCGCCGGGAAGAGCACGATCACCCATCTGGTCTCCCGGTTGTATGACCCGATCGCTGGGACAGTCTGGATCAATGGTCACGACCTGCGGGACCTCACGCTGAAATCACTGCGTGACACGGTCGGGGTGGTGACCCAGGACGCGCACATGTTCCACGACACCATCGGGCGGAACCTGGCGTATGCCAAGCCTGACGCGACCGACGAGGAGATCGTGCGGGCGTGCCAGGRCGCGCAGATCTGGAATCTGATCTCCGCGCTGCCGCACGGCCTGGACACCGTCGTCGGGGATCGCGGCTACCGGCTGTCCGGCGGTGAGAAGCAGCGGCTGGCGCTGGCCCGGCTGCTGCTGAAGGCGCCGTCGATCGTGGTGCTCGACGAGGCCACCGCTCACCTGGACTCCGAGTCCGAAGCCGCCGTCCAACGGGCCCTGAAGAGCGCGCTGGCAGGCCGTACCTCTCTGGTGATCGCGCACCGGCTGTCGACCATCCGGGAGGCCGACCAGATCCTGGTGATCGACGCGGGCGGTGTCCGCGAGCAGGGCTCGCACGAAGATCTGCTGGCGGCGGGCGGGCTCTATGCGGAGTTGTACTTCACCCAGTTCGCCGGGCAGGCGACGGACTCGGTCGACGACAGGGTCGGCGCCTGACGTCCTTCTTGCTGACACCTTCGCGGAACTCGAGAGGAGAAGCACGGTGGCTCAGTTGGAGATAGAGGATCTGTGGCCGCTGTCGCCGTTGCAGGAAGGGCTTCTCTTCCACGCCCTGTATGACGAGCAGGGCTCCGACGTCTACGCGTTGCAGGCCGTACTGGACATCGAGGGTCCGCTCGACGCCGCGATCCTGCGGCAGTCCGGCCAGCGGCTGCTGGACCGGCATGCCAACCTGCGGGCCGGGTTCCGGCAGCCCGCGGCGCTGGACCAGCCGGTACAGGTGATTGCCAGGCAGGTGGAGCTGCCCTGGTCGGAGACGGACTTGTCGGGGCTGCCGGAAGCCACGGCACAGGCGCGGGCCGGCGAGGCGACGGCCGAGGAGCACGGCCGCCGGTTTGACCCGGCGGCGCCGCCGTTGCTGCGCTTCCTGCTGATCCGGTTCGGCGCGCGGCGGCATCGATTGGTGATCACCGTCCACCACATCCTGCTGGATGGCTGGTCGCTGTCGGTGCTGCTGCGTGAGCTGTTCGCCGTGTACCGGAGCGGTGGGCGACTGAACGGGCTGCCGCCGGTGAGGCCCTACCGGGATCACCTGGCCTGGCTGGGGCAGCAGGATCGGGAACAGGCCCGTACGGCGTGGCAGGAGGAGCTGGCCGGGGTCGACGGGCCGACACTCGTCGCTGCGGTCGATCCGGCGCAGGCCTCGCCGGAACCCGGTCGGGTGCGCTTCTCGGTGRGTGAGGAGCTGACGGCGGCGCTGCGCGGCCTGGCCCGCGGTCATGGGCTGACGTTGAACACCCTGATCCAGGGCGTATGGGCGATGCTGGTCAGCCGGTTGGCCGGGCGCTCGGATGTGGTGTTGGGGGCGATGGTGGCCGGCCGTCCGCCCGAGCTGCCCGGTGTGGAGGACATGCTGGGGCTGTTCGTCAACACGGTGCCGGTGCGGGTGTCGCTGGACCCGAACCAGCCGGTGACCTCGATGCTGGCGGCCCTGCAGGACCGGCAGTCGGCTCTGATCGCTCACCAGTACCTGGGGCTGGCCGAGATCCAGCGGYTGGCCGGTGCGGGGGCGACCTTCGACACGCTGTTCGCCTACGAGAGCTACCCCTCCGATTCGCCCGGGCGGGCTCCGGGCGAGGACGGTCTCAAGATCAGTCAGGCGGTGGGCGGGCTTGAGGCGACTCACTACCCGCTCAGCCTCACCGTGCTGCCCGACGAGCGGCTCGGCTTCCGCATGACGCACCGGCCGGACGTCTTCTCGCGTGAGGCGGCCGAAGGCTTCGCCCGGTCGCTGGTGGAGCTGCTGGAGGCTGTGGCGGCGGATCCGGGGGTGTTGGTGGGTCGGGTGCCGGTGTTGGGTGCGGCTGAGTGGGTGCGGGTGGTGGAGGAGTGGAATGACACTGGGGTTGGGGTTGGGGTGGGGACGTTGCCGGGGGTGTTTGGGGGGTGGGTGGCTGCGGGGCGGGATGTGGTGGCGGTGGTGTCGGGGGGTGTGCGGGTGACGTATGGGGAGTTGGAGGTGGCGGCGAATCGGGTGGCGCGGGATTTGGTGGCGGCTGGGGTGCGGTCTGGTGATCGGGTTGGGGTGGTGATGGAGCGGTCGGTGGAGTTGGTGGCGGTGTTGGTGGGG
>NZ_MOMD01000096.1:0-10209 GCF_001983015.1 Frankia sp. CcI156 | reverse complement strand
TTCTCCCGCGACCACACCGGAGCCGCCAACGCCTGACGCCGCCCCCATTCCTCCGCCGCATCGGAGAACACCCGCCGAGACCGCGCCGAACCCGGCACCGGTACCGGTCGGGTGCCGGCCCGCCCACCCACCCGCACCGTGGTCGCGTTCCGTGGCGCACCCCCGGTAGCCATCGAGGCAGAAACAGCCGAGGAGCCACCGGAACCTTCGGTGCTCACCTGCTGGCCCGCCACGACAGGAGCAGCATCACAGGCGCCGGTGCCGGCATCGTCGGTGGTGTCATCGAACAACGAGAGCTGAACAGAAGCTTCGCTGCTCATAGCCCGGCCAGCCACACGTCAGAACCCGACCCAGCCGCCGGCACCGACATCCCGTCGGGTGGATCATCACCGTGATCCCCGGCATACAGACCACGCCCCGCGTAGGTCCACGCCCCGAGGATCACTGTGTCGGGATCGCCGTCCGGACGACCGAACGCATCCACCGGCACCCGGCCCGCCATCGCCGCACCGATCGTGCGCGACCACACCCGCCGCACCGTCCGCAACGCGGTGAACGTGGTCGAGTAGGCCCGTGATTTTGACAGCCAGTGACCACCAAATCCCGCCTGATGGGCCCAGCGGACCAACCGCGGGATGTCACCGGAGTCCCGGCCGAGTGCCGCATCCAACGCCACCGCGAACACCGGATCGTGGCCGAGGCGCCAGCACGTCTCCACCAGCCGGCGCAGATGCGGGGGCAGCGTCAGCCGGCCGAGTGCGGCCAGCGACCGCACCGGATGATCCAACTCACCACCCGCCGCCGCGGACTTGGTGATGTACTTCGCCAGGTAGTTACTGACCCGGGACACATCCGCCGGCCCCTCCAACGCGATCCGGCGGATATCGACCTGTGCGCCCCAGCGCACCGCCCAGCCGTCATCCGCAACGGCGGTGGTGTCAAGGGTGAGCGCGTCCGGATCCGGAGCCGGTACTGCCACCACGCTCAGGACCCCGCGCAGCGCGTCTGCGACCAGCTCACCGGCCGCCCAGGCCGGAGGAGCCGAGCCCGGCCCGTCGGGACCGTCCACCCGGATCACTACGTGCAGGTGGACGACGCCCCGCGCCTGCATCTCCGCGACTTTCACGAACGACAGYCGCGCCGCGCGGCGCAGCCCTGCCACGGTCAGCCCGGCTGCCGCCGCCACCGCCGATTCCGTGCCGTCGCGGGTGGCCTTCCACAACCGGGGGACGAGCGCGTTCCAGACCACCGACCGGCCGTAGGCGTAACAGTCCGCGCACAACGGCGACCCGAGCCGGGAATCCGCCTCATGGTGCCGCTCATGACAGCCCGCCGGTTTCCCATGCGGACACAGACCGCGCCGGGGATGACACGCCCGCACCGGACCCGTCTTCCCGCCCCGCTGGCGCCGTGAGTGCACCGGCCCGAAGCTCGGCGCGGTCAACGTCACGAACCACGCCGGATGAYCCGACACCGATGCCGGCACACCCTTGCCACCCGCCAGCCCGGCCAGGACCAGCCGCCGCGCGTCCCGCTTGTACACCGCCGAACAGGCAGGACACGCCGACTCCCGCCGGTTCCCGCACCGCACATGCAGCACCCCGCCCGGCTCACCGGCACTGGTAAACGCCCGCCGGACCTCACCAGTACCGACATCCACATGATCAATATGGCCGGACAGGCGGATCGGGCGGGAACACCCACCCGCGACCGGCCGGTTTTCGGGCAGGCTCACGCCCACATCCACGGAAACCACCGCGTCCTTTCACCGCACAGGCCCAGCCCGACCCGGAAAAACCCACAGGACGGCCGCAGCCCACACGGACAACGAGAACGGGAACAGAAAAAGACCGGAAGATCAGCAGCGGCGGACCTCAACCGCCAGCCGGACCTACCCGGTCAACCCGTGAACGCACGAAAACCTGAACATCGACAGGACACGCCACATGCGGCACATCTGCACCCCAGACGGAAACGTCAACACGACTGGACACAGACCACAGTCGCGGTCTGTGGTGCAGCAGCCCGAGCCCGGTCCTGCCGCTCCCAGGCGGCTCTACGTGGACAGCCCGTCTATATGGCGTACTGCCTTACATGGCGCAGGGACCGTAGCCCCTCGAATGCCAATACCTACTATACCCGACCTGTCCGGGCTGAAACCAGCAAACACGACAACGGCGACCCCGAACGTCGGCCACGAGGGGAAGGGCCGGACACGTTCAGGGCCGCCAGCTCGACACGGTCACCGCCTACAGCAGCACGGAGTCCTCTCCCRCCGCCAGGACCAGCGCGGGAAAGTGCACCTCCCACACCTCGATCAGCGAGACCACCTCATGGTCACACACCCGCACCCGATGCAGCGTGAACGTCACCCCATCCGGAGTCACATCCGGGTTCGGCTTCGACCCCGCCATCACGACCCGAGGCGACTCGCCGGCGGCAAGCCTCGCCCGCCGAAGCCGGATGCCCACCGCCCACGCGACCCGCGACGCCATCAGCGACGTGAACCGGCGATGCAGCACCACCAGCCCCACCGGGYCGAGCTGTGCAATCCCGATGCTCGCCCCCACCATGATGTCCTCGTCCACCGCCATCTGATCGGACAGCAGCATCTGCTGAGCCTCGCTGTCCGCCTCCACCGCCTCCGGGAAGGAACCAACGATCAGACCGTCACACGGCAGGAGCAGGAACTCCGGAAGTTRCCCGGTGTGAAACTCCCACCCCGCGGCCCCTACCGCCACCGACCCTCTCACGACTCCTCCCAGCCCGGACGACCCAGGCCGGTCACAGGACCGCCACCACCCGGCGTCCCAGAAACGGCAGAGCCCAATACTCCGTCGCCGGAATCCCCCGCATCCGTGCGTAGTCCGCCATCCAACGCAGATCCACGAACGGCGCCACCACCTGAACCCCCGGCACCACCAACGCCCACGCCCCCAACGGGGTCACCAGGCCACCAGGGCCGATCACGCTCCCTGGCCCCGGACCGATACCCGTCGTCGTCATCCCACCCCCAGCCGTCATCATCGTCATCTACCAAGTCCTCCCTGCCCTCGTCCCTCATCGCCACCTCCCGAATTTGTCAGTCGTCGAACTCCCCGACATGGGCACCGGCGACGAAAACCCGCCACTCGACGCCCGAAAAAAGCAACGCCGGACCAAAACACGAAAATTCGTGCGTGGATCCGTCAGTTGGTGAGGGTCGGCAAAATCCCGTCAATCAGCTTGCGGAGTGGATCGCCGAGATCACCGTGATCGGCGTGACGGAGAAGCTGAACTGCGACACAGAGCTGAGAAAGGCGACCGTCACGGCTCGTCAGTACGTCGCCGAACTGGTCGTATACCTGATCTGCGACCGTCGGGACTAGGAGGCTTGTGCAGTACAGGGTGGCCGCATCCGCCCCCGCAGGCGCAGCGCCCCAGAACTCCCAATCGAGCAGGTAAGGAGTCCGCCGAGTGATGTTGGACCACCGCAGGTCACCATGCGCGGTGACCCAGGTTCCCACCGTGGGATCGATCGAGGGGCCGAACAGCCGGACGAGGACACGGCGCAACTGCTCTTGAGTTCGCGGAACACGCTCGGTCGGCTGTGCGGCGAGAGCGTCCAGGGATGCACGCAGAGAACGCCACCAGCCCGCCGTCAGATCGAGTTCGGTACGAAGGACCTCGGTATCAGAGCAGACCTTTTCCTCGATATAGTCGATGACCTCAGCGCGGATTCGTGTCCCGCCCGTATACCATTCGGTTCCCCCCTGCATGGCTGGACGCCGCACACTCCGAGGAAGGGCGTGAGCGGTCGCGGTGCCCGTCCAGACCAGCGGATGTACGTCAGATTCGGGTACAGCCACCACCCGAAGCCAGCGGCGTACGCCGTCGACGTCGGCCACACATCCGATAGAACGGCCACCGATCCCGAGGCGGATGGGCCCGGCCGGGGCAGCGCGGAGACGTCGCGCCGCCTCATCGAGATGGTCAGTCGCGTTGCCCATCACGGCTCCGCCCCCGCGTGGATCGTCAGGTGTTCGTAACGTAGGACTATACGGTGTGGCACACCATCGAAGTGGACCGTGGGAAGCGGAGCTGCCGAGATTCGGTCACCAGGCTTGAGGAGTGCGCAGTGACCGAGCCGGTAGCTCAGCAACACGGAGCCGTCTTCGAGTTGGTACCGCGCCGGATAGTAGAAGGCGTCGCGAGCCGCAGTCACCGCGAGACGATCCAGGGCTGCACCGGGACTGATCATAGATCGTGCGCGGACGAGGGCAACGGTATCGGCATCAGAGCGGATAAGACGCGGATCAAGGTAGACCGAGCCGTCCAAATGCGGAAAATGCAGATGATAAGGTCTTCCGGCTTTACGTCGGGGCACCGGGGGGAGCCTTGACTGAATCCTCTCCCACGCCTGCCGCCCTTGCTCTTCTCCGTAGACCACGAAATCGATATCGCCACGTTCCGTGGCCGGCTTGTACATCGCGGACCCGTAAATTCCCAGCGCGGCAGTGGAAACGCCAAGAATAGCTGCCAGATATTCTAATGTCTCCCGGTGCTCGTCGATCAACTGTGGATCCCGAGTGGAGAGCACACCCATAATCGCCCCCGATTCTACCCGTACCATTTTACCCAAGTTCGGCTGAAGTACTTCCGGTGCGATCCGTCCGACGATGTCGTCATGCTCTTTCCCGGGCAGGCTCAGAACGCGGCTCCACCGTCTACCCCAGAGGCTGAACCCGGTGCCATAGCCGACTTCGGCGGCATAAGCGACGAGGCCGTAGAGGTCCTTATCGATGCTGGCGATCTTCGCGATGAGTAAACCAGCGTCGGTGACCACGATCGAGCAGGCCGGAAGGGTCCGATGATCTATCGGAGCGCGAAGCGGTATCACCGTGTCTCAACCGACGAGAGGATCGGTCGGGTTGGTCGCCGCCATCCCGCCAGCCAGCTCGACACCTGATCAGCCTCAATGACCTGGTAGACGATCTCGCAGAGAACGTCACCGTCGGTCTCTACCCGCACCTCATGCGGGACCCCGACCTTGCCGACCCCCAACGTCGGGCGTGCCGCGCACGTCACCACCGCAGCCGGCGGCGTGCACCGCTCCCGCAGCAGTCCCGCCACCACGAACGCCAACGCCATACGACCCGGCGGCGCTCCCGGCGGGCAGACCACCACAGAACCCACACGCGGCAGGCCGGCCATGCCCAGCGCAACCCGCACCAGTTCTGCCCGGGGCCTTTCGACGAACTCCACGTCCGCCCGAAGCCCGCCGCCCGCCACTGGCCGAGGCCGGGATCCGACCAACACCCCTGCCACACCCGGCAGCGGTACGCGAGGGAACTCCACCATCACTGAGCGGTCAGGACTCGCTTCGCCGTCCGAGTCGACGGTCACAGCCGTGACGATCCCCCCAGGGCCAGCGGCCAACGTGACTGCCGCACCTGGCAACCGGACCGGCCTACAGGGTCGCGCCGCCTGAACGGCGCCGGTCGTATCTGCCATGCAGTGAAGGTAGAGCCACGGAGCGCATCCGGAGGGTACTGTCTATACCCCCAACAGACCCACCTTCCGGGCCAGCTCGCTTGCCTGCTCTCGACGCCGTCCATCCCGCGCGTCCAGCTCTTCCAGAATGATCCGCCGCGCGTGGCCGTTGTACCGGATCGTCTCCGGCGCCGAGTCGTAGGCGTGATCGAGGAGACGAAGCGCTTCGTCGTACTTCCTGTCGATCTGGTAAGCCCGTGCTTGCTCGATCCAATGCCGCGCCTGCCGCGGATGGGACGGGATCACCGCCGCGCGCCACCGTTCCGCCTGTCGTACGCCCTCACCACTCTGTCGCAGCTCGACCGCAACCGTCACGGCGTGCGCGTGCATGACCGTCTGCGAAAACGACGTGACAGGATGAAAGTAGTCGTCCGGCAGTCGCCGCGCGACGGCGTCCGCCGCGTCCCAGTACCTCCAAGCGTTCCCGATCTCGCCACGCCGCGCCGCCGTGTAGCCGCTCTCGAACTGCAACGCTCCCCACAGCGCCGCCACGTCGTCAGTGGCGTCATCGCTGGACAGGCTGTCCCGCAGTAGCGCCGTCGCCTGACTGGCCACGACGTCCGCTGCATCCCAGTCCCCGGCCTCACGATGCGCCTGTGTCATCAGCCAGGCTGCCACCCCGACCGCATGCAGGTCGTCCGAGTCCAGCGCGGTCGAGACACCACGTTCCGCCACCCGCCAGACTAGATCCTGTGCGGGCTGGTAGGACACGAAAAACTGCGTCAGCGCGTACACCTCCGCCAACACGGCCAGCGCCGCACGGCGCTGCGGACCGTCCGCCTCCGCGCGGGCAGTGCGTTGCGCGTCATCCAGAAGCCCGGGCAACAGCCCCCCGAGAACCTCCCGATGATTCGGCGCCGCATGCCTCGCCCTCCAGGCCCAGGTCACCCGCCCCCGTAGATCTGCAACCGAGGGCGCAGGCTGATCGGCGGCTGAGACCGGCAACCTGTTGACAGCAGCCCGCACAGCAGTGAGCCGATCATGCCCTGGGCCGGAGAACAACACCACCGGGATCGACTGACCACCCGTCAGTTCCGCAAGGTCACGCACCCTGAGTGCTTCCGCCAACCGAAGCAACATCGACAACTTCGGAGCAGYCAACCGACCCGTCTCCACCGCCTTCACCCACGACGCCGAGCGACCGACCAGCCCGCCCAGAACCTCCCGCGTCATCCCCCGCCGCGTGCGCAGAACCTTCAGCCGTCGACCGACGGACAGCGCGTCATCCGAACCCGTCCCGCCAACGATCGCCATACCAACTCCCTTCGCACGCAGCGAAAAACCCTTTGATGATGATCCTCGCTAATTATCTCTACGGTTTCAAGGCCGCCCCTCCGGGGCGGCAACCCCCACATCCTGACCAAGCCGGACGTCGAGGCCGAGGGCGCCGCACACGCCACGCCGAACAGGACCCCGGCCGGCCCGGCCGCGCACCGGGATGGGGCCCCGCCTCCCTCCGGTCGGCACCCYACCCGGGSGCGTCGGACCGGCCGCCCGTTCGTCGCGTCGGAGCGTCGCGGGTCCATTACCCCCGCGAGCGTGGGGACGAAAATACGCAACAGAGCGTGCGAATTTCAGGCTTTTTTTGAAGGGCGCCAGCGGCCGGCAGATCCACAGCCGCCGCACCAGTAAACGCAGCAGCCAGCACAAGACAGATCGCTTGAAAGATCGTCGGAGGCGCATCGTAGCCCGCGCATCCGGCCATAAGCGTGGCCAGAACGGCTAGAAAGCACCTTGCGACCGCACTTCGCGGAACGCGATCCCAAGGGCGCCGATACACCGGCTCATACTACAAGGCGCGAGCATCTGTCAGGCAAGAGCAACGGGGCGCCRCCCCGGACCCCGGCCCTTCCTCTGGAGGAGGGGGAGCCGCCGCCGGTCACCAGGAGCCGGGCGCGCGGGACCGCTGATCTCCTCCGCCGGGCGGACACCCGAGGGGTTACCCCAGAACCTCCCGACCGTGCAAGAGCGCACGGCACCCAGCAGGCACGGCCGGAACGTCGGCGCTCTTGCACAGCCAGGAGAACCCGGGGTAAGGCGCAGCCTGCCCGCCCGACGGAGGAGATCAGCTCAGCCAGAAGTCCGTGAAAAATGAAGTTCGCCAGCCTGTTGCGTGCACCGGAACGATCCGTCCTCGAACTTGTCGCCGGTACTGCGCGCGAACCGCCTCGCCAGTTCGACGTGCCCTGGCCGGAGCATGTTGACGGTGAACCGGTCGCCGCCGCCGAACGCCGGATGGCAGCGTGCCGCCCGGGCCAGGCACACCGACACCAGCGGCGGCTCCAGGGACACCGCGCAGAACGAGCTCGCGGTGAACCCGTGCGGCGTGCGGGTTTCGCTCCGGGTGGTGACGATGACGACTCCGCTGGGGAAATGGGCCAGCGCCTCCCGGAGCTGGTCGGGGTCGGGGCCGGCGCCCCGAGCCACCGTCCCTGTCGCCGTGCGGGTGAGCGCTGGCATGCCTGTGCCGCCACCCGGGACGGTCACGCCGCCTCCTCCAGGTCCGGGCGCCGCGTGATGCAGGTCAGCAGGGAACGCGCGCCGACGTTGACATGGTTGCCGTACGGCACGAAGCTCGTGAGCTGCGACACCGTCATCCAGACGAAGTCCGGCGGTACCTCGAGCGGGAAGTCCTCGTCGGCCTCGACGAGCTGGTACCGGTTCTCGGCGTGGTAGAAGCGTCCGCCCTCCTCCGAGTGCACCACGTCGACGAGGATCCGCTCGGGTGGCGCGGCGAGCACGAAGTCGAGGAACGGCGGCTGCTGGTCGCGACCGAGGCCGCGGTAGTTTTCTGGTGAGCAGTTGACGGTGGGCGACATCTCCACGACGTCGCCCGTTCCGGGCTCAGTCCGGGCGTGCACCAGCAGGTGCCGGACGCCCTTGATCCACCTGGTCACGAAGGCGATGACGCCCTGGCAGGTCGGCTGGAACATCGGCTGCGACCAGCTCATGACCTCACGGTTGCTGGCGCGGACGCTGACGCCGATGACGTTGAAGAACAGCTCCAGCTCGTGGGAGATCCGATCACTCGACCGGATCCAGTCCTTGACCTCCGACAGCCGGATGACCTGACGGTCGAGCCGATACCGCGCCTTGACCTCCGTGAACCAGCTCAGCAGCTCGTGGGTGGTGTGCAACGCCTCGCCCCCACCGGTGTCGCCGGTGAGGAATGACATGCCGGACAGCACCGTCCGGGAGTCCATGTTGACGATGTTCTCCGCGTGCACCAGCTCCCGCAGCTGGGGTACGCTCAGCCAGCAGAAGTCGTCACGGACCTCGACATCGTCGTCCACCGCGACKATCATGTTCCGGTTTCGCTTGTTGAGGAACCACGAGCCCTGCTCGGACTGCAGGGAGTCGAAGACGACCMGTCCGGCCCGCGGCGCGAGGAAGTGCTCCAGGTAGKGCACCGAGCTTCCGCCGTGCACCCGGGTGTAATTGCTGCGGGTGGCCTGGACGGTGGGTGAGATCTGCAGCCCGTTGATGTTGCCCGGCTCCATCTTCGCCTGCATCAGGCAGTGCGGCACCCCGGCGAAGCTCTTGACCAGGATTCCGAGTATGCCGATCTCTGGCTGCAGGATGATCGGCTGGCTCCAGGTYGGCACCTCGCGGTGGTCCGTGGCGACCTCTATCCCCTCGATCGAGAAGAACTTCCCCGAACGATGCGAGAGATTCCCTGAATCACCGTCGAAGCCCCATCCGTCAAGCTGGTCGAGCGCGACGACGGATATCTGGTAGGTGTTCGCTTCAGCTCTCTGCTTGAACCATTCGTGGAAATCTGACAGCTGCTGGAACACGGGTCTTYCTCCCATCGTCGACTTGATGCCTACGGATGGCAGGGCACATGTCGGGCGCTCGTCAGTCGAGGCCCAGTCTGGCCGGAGCGGCTTGAAGAGCCGCGGAGACCCGCTCAAGAACCACTAAACCCGGTGCGTCGGGTGGCTGCGTGCGCCGGTGCGCGGCGGTGKGTGATGCCGCCGCGGGGCCGTCCCGGTGGTTCCGGCGTGCTGCCCAATCAAACGTCAAGCGTTCCTCCAGCGGTGTTTCGCAGAATACGGCAGAGCGGGCCGCGCCAGGAGCGGCCGGCGCCTGTGAATCCAGCGGATGGGGTCGCCGTGTACGAGGACAACCGAGCTGTCGAGATGTATGACGTCCTTTACCGCAGCCGGAAGGACTACGCGGCGGAGGCCCGGCGGGTCGCCGAGCTGGTCCGGACCCGCACGCCCGACGCACGCAGCCTGCTCGATGTGGCCTGCGGCACCGGAAACCACCTGGAGCACTTCGCGACGCTCTTCGCCGACGTAGCGGGGACCGACCTGTCGAAGCCGATGCTCTCGGTCGCCGGCCGGCGGCTCCCCGGCCGGCCGCTGCTGCAGGCCGACATGCGTAGCCTGTGGGTTGGCCGGACCTTCGACGCGGTCGTCTGCATGTTCAGCTCCATCGGCTATCTGCGCACTTTCGAGGACCTGGCGGCCGCGCTGCGCTGCATGGCCTCGCACCTGTCGCCGGACGGCACCGTCGTCATCGAGCCGTGGTATTTTCCGGACACGTTTCTGGATGGTTATGTCGCGGCGCACGCGGTGTCCGAGGGAAACCGGGCGATAACCCGTGTCTCCCACTCGACCCGCGTGGGTGACCAGACCCGCATGGAACTGCACTACCTGCTGGCCGGTGCCG
>NZ_MOMD01000095.1:0-10693 GCF_001983015.1 Frankia sp. CcI156 | reverse complement strand
CCCCGCAGCCACCGCCAACGTCGATCAACTCAACGGGACTTCCGACTACGTACCGGGAGGCTGCCATGGTGAACGCGTCGATGATGAGCTCGGTGCGCATGTGGTTGGCCATCGACCAGCCGGCGACTTTACGGGAGTAGAGGTCGATGACGGTGGCGAGGTAGAGCCATCCTTCGCCGGTACGKATGTACGTGATGTCCCCGACGAGCTTCTCGCCCGGGCGGGTGGCGGTGAAGTCGCGGCGGACGTGGTCGGCGGGCGGCGGGGTCTGGTCGGGGATGGTGGTGCGACGGTAGGCCCTGGGCTGGCAGGCTTTCAGCCCCGCACGGCGCATGATCTGCCGGGCGAGGCGGACGGAGACGCGCAGGCCGGAGGCGGTCAGGGCGGCGGCGATCCGCCGGGCGCCGTAGGTCTGGCGGGAAACGGCGAACACCGCCCGCACGTGGGTGTCGAGGGTGGTGTGCCGACGGGTCCGGGCCGACGCCGGCCGCCGAGACCAGTCGTAGAAACCGGATGTCGACACGGCCAGCCACAGGCACATCTTGGATACCGGGTAGTTGTCCTTCTCCGCAGCGATCAGTTCGTACTTGTCGATCACTGATGGCGTTGCGCGAAGAAGGCGGCCGCTTTTGAGAGGAACTCGCGCTCCATCCGGAGTTCCCGGTTCTCCTTTTCCAGCTCGTGGAGCTGGGCCCGCTCGGACATCGACAACGGTTCTTCTTCGTTGTGGTGTGCCCGCCGCCAGGTCGCGACCCAACTCCCCAATGTTCCTTCGTTGATACCGAGATCTTTCGTGACCGCCGAGGTGGGGCGGCCCGAGTCGATGACGAGCTTCACCGCCTCGTYCTTGTACTCGGGTGTATACCGCCTGCGTGACTGACTCATTGATCTCCTCCGTTCACGGATCAATTATCCCTCATAGGGATCACTGTCCGAAGAACGGGGCCCACCTCAGGACGAGTACTGGTGATCGTCGACCAGCCCACGAGCATCGGCGCCCTCGCGATCGCGGTCGCCCGCCAGATGGGCCTGGACGTCGCCTACCTGCCAGGGCTCACGATGCGCCGCCTGGCGGACCTGCACCCCGGCGAGTCCAAGACCGACGCCCGCGACGCCTACGTCATCGCCGACGCCGCCCGCACCCTGCCCCACACCCTGCGCCGGGTCGGGACCGACGACGAGACCCTCGCCGGACTCACCGTGCTGGTCGGCTACGACAGCGACCTCGCCGCCGAAGCCACCCGGCTCACCAACCGGTTACGCGACGCCCTGCTGCACATCCACCCGGCCGCGGAACGCCTGCTGGGCAGCCACATCCACCGACCCGGCGTCCTCGAACTCCTCGCCGACGCGCCCACCCCGACCGCCTTGCGGCAGCTCGGCGAGACCGGCATCGCCACGACGATGCGTCCACGCTCGCCGCGGCTCGCCAAGACGCTGCCCGGCCAACTGGTCCGTGTCCTCGACGAGCAGACCGTGGTCGTGCCCGGCACCGCCGCGTTCGGCCCGGTCATCGCCGGCGTCGCCCRCAAACTTCTCGGCGTCCTCGACGAACGCGCCGATCTCGCCCAGGACGTCGAAGCCACCCTGGAGGCGCACCCTCTTTCCGAGGTCCTGGTCTGGATGCCCGGTGTCGGGGTCAGGACCGCCGCCAGCCTCCTGACGATCATCGGAGACATCGCCGCGTTCCCGACCGCCGCGCACCTCGCCGCCTACGCCGGCCTGGCTCCGGTCACCCGCCGTTCCGGCAGCTCGATCCGCGGCGAGGTCCGCTCCCAACGCGGGAACCACGCCCTGAAATCAACCCTGTTCCTGTCGGCGTTCGCCAGTCTCAGCGACCCGACCAGCCGGGCCTACTACGACCGCAAACGTGCCGAAGGCAAACGGCACAACGCCGCCCTGATCTGCCTCGCCCGCCGCCGCGTCGACGTCCTCTACGCCATGATCTGCGACCGCAAGCCCTACCAGCCGCCCGCTACCAACCCCGCGCCCGAGCCGGCCCGCRCCGCTTGACAACGCCATAGAGACACCCCCCACGGCTCGCAGGCTCKTCGCGCAGCTACGCAGCGACACTCCCACCCAGATCGAAGGCATCGGGGATCAAGCGACCGACGTCAGCTGAACCCTCTGGGAAAGACATGCCGTAGACCGCTGTGGATATCGATGCCGCCCGGCGGGAGAATCAGGAGTAGAGTCAGCAATGTGTTGCGGCATGTGCGTGGAACCCGTTACGTAACGCCCCTGCGGGAGGGTGGCTCCCTGCCAGGTCTGGTCGAAGCCGACGACGACGGCAYATACGTCGTCAAGTTTCGCGGGGCGGGGCAGGGAAGCGCGGCTCTGGTCGCCGAGATCGTGGTTGGGGAGCTGGGCCGGCGGCTCGGTATCCGGGTACCCGATCTGGTCGTTCTCACCGTCGATCCGGAGATTGCGCGGCGGGAGCCGGACCAGGAGGTGCAGGAGCTGCTACGGGCGAGCGCAGGAGACAATCTCGGAATGGATTTCYTCCCCGGGTCCATAGGCTACGACGGCGCCAGTTGGCAACCGCCGGCCGAGGAGGCCGCGAGAATCTTCTGGCTGGACGCACTGACCGCGAACGTGGACCGGAGCTGGTCCAATCCGAATCTCCTGGTCTGGCATCGTGCACTGTGGGCCATCGATCACGGGGCTGCCCTGGTCTTCCAGCATTCCTGGCCGTCGGTGAGCACCTGGGCGGCGCGCCGCTACGACCTGTCGGAGCACGCGCTGACAGTCCTCGTCAAGGATCTCTCGCCGGAGGCGCTCGAACAGCTCGACTCCGAGCTCGCGGCCGTGGTCACTCGCGACCTGCTCGCGGAGGTGACGGCATTGGTCCCCGATTTGTGGTTGCTGGGCATGAACTCCGTCCAGCCGGGCGAAGCCGATGCCGCCGCCCTGCGGGAACGGTATGTGGAGTACCTGCTCGCGCGTCGTGCCGGCGACCGCGGCTGGTGGCCTGGCGCGGGGAGGTGATCGCCGTGCCGGAATCATTTTTCGCATTTGACTATGCTCTTCTGTTCGCTGTCCCAAGGGTCGACCGGGGCGAGCGGATAAACGTCGGTGTACTGCTCTACAGTCCTGCCGCGGAATTTTTGGCCGCGGCGATCAACGTTGATACCGAACGACTCAGAGCGCTGGACTCCAATGCCGACGTGGAGCTGATCCAGGCAGCGCTGAATTTTATCCAGATGGTGTGTGCCGGTGATCCCGCCGCCGGCCCGGCCGCCACGAGATCGGCGCGGGCACGCTTCGGCTGGCTCACCGCGCCGCGCAGCACAGTCGTTCAGCCCGGCGCCGTGCATGGCGGTATCACTGCCAAACCGGAGGTAGAGCTGGACCGGCTGATGGACCGCGTGGTCCGGTGAACGGGCTCTGACCGCGGATCGACCGCACCTGCCACGGACAGCCGGCGGTGCTCTGGTTCGGAGGCCGATGGAACTGGTCTGTGCCCGGGGGCTCTCGGGCGGGCCGCGGATTCGCCGGGTCGGCGAATCCGCGGCCCGCCTGGCCAACACGCCCGATCGTCCGCTCTCAGGGCCCGCCGCGCCGGGCGGGTAGCAGGAAGAGCAGGCAGAGCACGACGGCGAGCGCACCCACGATCCACCACAGGGTCTTGACGAATCCGGAGACGAATTCCTCCGCGCGCACCTTGGCCAAGGCGTTCGTCAGACTCCCACGATCGGTGACGCTCACCCGCCCGCCGCAGTCAGCGGGGACAAGACTGAGGTCAGGCTGGTGGATATCGCACCGACGCAGCTCGGCCATCAGCCGAGTCACCTCGCCGGAAGAGTGCCCCTGGCTGACCAGGGCCTGCTGGACCTGCGACGTCACCCGGTCGGTCCGGGYCGGCTCGCCGGTGGCGAGGGCGGAGAAGAACAGCCCACCGATCAGCGCGACGCCCACTGCCGCGCCAAGCTGGCCGGTCGCGTTGATGATTCCGGAGGCCGCGCCGGCTTCGTGCGGCGGCACATCGATCAGGATCATCCCGGTCAGTGGCGCGACCAGCAGGCCCATGCCCGAACCGATCAGCAGCAGGGACGGGGCAGCATGCCATGATGTCACGGTGGTGGCGAAGTGATGCGCCGTCCACACGTAGGAAAGAACACCCGACGTCATCACCGCCACTCCCACCATGAGGCAGCGACGGCCATACTTCGGAAAAATGTAGCGTACCGCGAGTCCGCCAGCCATGGGAACAGCGATGGAGAACGGAATCGTGGTCAGACCGGTATGCAGTGCCGACCAGCCCAGACCACCCTGCAGATAAACCGTCCAGGTGATGAAGAATCMAGCCGGCACGCAGCTGAACAACAGTTGCGTGCCGACGCCGACAGAAAAGCTGCCAGTTTTGAAGAGGTTCAACGCCAACAGTGGCGAATCGTCACGGCGCACCTTTTCCCGTTCATACCGTAGGAACAGCGCGAACACTGGGACAGCGATTACCATGGCGACAATGCTCCACGTCGGCCAGCCCAGCTCGCGCCCCTGCACAAGCGGAAAAAGCACGAGCAGCAGCCCTACGGCGACGAGGATCATCCCTATCCCGTCGGGCCGGCGAGCATGCGGGGACCTGGATTCCCGCATCCACGCCGACGCTGCCACCAGCGCTACCGCGCCGACGGGGAGGTTGACCGCGAAAATGCTGCGCCATTCGAGGCCGAACGGGTTCCACTGGAGCAGAAGACCACCGACGAGCGGTCCCGCGACGATCGCCAGGCCCACGATGCCCGCGTATAGGCTGACGACCTTGCCGACTTCTTCCCGAGCAAAGCTGACGTGGATGATCGCCAGTACCTGCGGCACCATGACGGCCGCAGCGCCCCCCTGGACCACCCGGGCGCCGACGAGGAATTCCGGACTCTGCGCAATCGCGCACATTCCGGACGCCGCCATAAACCCGGCGACACCGGTCAAGAACATTCGCTTGCGACCGAAAATATCTCCCAGTCGACCTCCGGTTATCAGCATCACAGCGAAGGCGAGAGTATAGCCCGCGTTCATCCACTGGATGGACGTTGGCGACGCCCCGAGATGCTGCTGGATGTTCGGAATAGCCACCGTGAMGATGTTGTTGTCAAGCAGGTCCATGAACGTGGCGACGAGCAGGACCGCGAGAGCCCACCAACGCCTCGGGTCGGGTGCGGGCTGGGCCACCTGCAGTACCKGCTCGGACGGCCAGGTGGTCCGCTCAGYATCGACCATGATCTACCTGTTCTGCGGAATTCCGCCTCAGCGCCGCTCCCGCACTGGCCGGTTGATCTTCATACTGTCCATGTCCGTCACTCCGAATCGGAGGTCGCGATAGCCGCAGCCGATCTCGTCGAACCTTGCCATCAGCCGTTCTTCGGCGGCATCCTGCGCCCGCTGCTCCGCCTTGTCGTCGAACTCGACTCGAACGACCAGGCGGAATGTGAAGGCGACGATGGACTCGTTGTAGACGAGCGTTCCTTCTTCGGTGAACGACGCGTTGAGCACATCCTGCTGGTCGGCGTTCCGGCGAAGCTTCTCCCGCGCCGGGGGGTCAAGTTTGTCAAACCGTCCGCGTACCAGCACCCGGTAGACGTGCTCGGGCATCAGTCGTTCCCTTTCTCCGCAGCTATTTCGCGACCCAACGCGACCCACGACCGCAGTAACAAGTCCACCGCGTCGACTGCCGCGTCGTCCGGGCTGCTCTCGGGCGACAGGACCCGTTGGATCGCCAGGCCGTCGTCAAGCGCGTGCACTATCAACGCGAGCACCTCGACCGGAGCAGGTGGGGACGCGTCACGAGACGTGAAGTCGCGGGCGAGCGCCTCCGCGATGATCGTCCGCGTCCGCGCCTCCCGGTCGGTCAGCGTCGGCAGGACGCCCGGGTTGCGCAGGCCGTAGAGCCACAGCTCGGTGCGCAGCACAAGCCAGCTCGCGAGGTGACGGTCACGCTCACGATGCCAGGCCCGGAACTGCTCGACCATGYCCTCGAACGAGCCGGCGTCACGGCCCAGCGCCCGCAGCTCCTCCAACTCACGCTCTGTGCGCTTCTCCAGCAGGGCGAGCACGAGCTCGTGCTTGCCGTCGAAGTTGCCGTAGAAGGCGCCTCGCGTGAAACCGGCACGCTCGACAATCTGTTCGACCGATGTGCCGGCAAGGCCACGCTCGGCGAACAGCTCCGCCGCCGAGCGCAGCAGCTTCTCGCGGGTCAGCTCCCGACTCTCCTCGCGGGACAACCGTCTGGTCGCGATGACAGGCTCCTTCTAGATACAGAGGTGCATCCAGATACAAGAGCCTATCAGAGTGCCGGGCTCGTCTCCAGCTGGGAGGCGGGCCGGGTCAGGCGGACCGCGCCGAGCACGGCCGCCTGGTAAGGGGTGAGCGTGGCTCCGGGTTCCGACAGGGCGAACGCCGCCCACCGCGGCTCCCGCCCGCAGCCGTACAACATGCCRAGCGACGCCAGGACCGAGCGCCGTTCCGCCTGCCGCCGACCGGATGACAGCAGATGCGCCGGCCGTCCGGCGTGCGCCAGCGTCTGCCGCACCGGGCTCAACAGGACAGGATGCGCGCTCACCTCCACAAACACCTCATGGCCGGTGTCACCGAGCCGCTCGACCGCGGCGGCGAAACGGACCGGCTCGCGCAGGTTACGCATCCAGTACTGTGAGGCGAGGCTCGTTCCTGGCACGGGCTCGCCGGTCACGGTCGAGTACATCACGATCCTCGTAGGTCCCGGTGCCAGCGACCGTAACGCCAGATCAAGATCCGCACGCAGGTCATCGACGTAGTGGCTGTGCGAGGCGACGGTTCCCGTAATCACGCGGCAGTAGACGTCGCGCCGGGTGAGATCATCGACGAGCCTGGCGAGTGACGCCGCGTCGCCGGCCAGCACCGTCGACCGGGGGCTGTTCTCGCCGGCGACGCTGATGCGCCCGGCGCTGGCATCCGCGACGGCATGCGCCTGGGCGGGGGACAGCTCCGTGGCGGCCAACGCCCCCCTACCGGAGATCCGGCGCAGCAGCGCACTGCGCCGGCAGGCGATCATTATCGCATCTCGGAGGCCCAGCGCGCCTGCGGTATGCGCGGCCGCGATCTCCCCCATGCTGTGGCCGACCACGGCATCCGGYACGATCCCCCAACTGCGCCACAAAGCCGTCAGGGCGATCTGCAACGACACCATGGTCGGCTGCAGCACGTCGATCTCGTCCATCCGGGACGCTGGCGGGTCCAAACCGAGCTGCTCGACCACCGAGAATTCGGCGAAACGCCGAACCTCCTGATCACAGCGAAGGAGCGCCTCCCGGAACGCCGGCTCAGCGGCCAGCAGCTCGCGGCCCATTCCGTACCACTGGGCGCCCTGCCCGGCGAAGACGAACACCAGGCCGGGCCGGCGTGCCGTCACATCGGGAGGAATGCGGTCGGTTTCTCCCGCGAGGGCGGCGGCCAGTTGTTCAGCGAGATCAGCGTACGAATCGACAACGAAGGTCAGGCGGTGCCCCGCTCCGGCGGTACGCACCACGGCGTCATGGCAGTACCAGGCCAGCGCCGGCAGGCCCGCCCGCGCACGCACTCGGTCAAGGTGCGTGCGCAGGAGTTCCGCCAGTCCGTCCTCGGTGTCTGCCGCGACAGCGAACAATCGTGTGTCCACGTCTCCCCCATCAGGCCGCACGTCGCCCGCTCCTGGTCCGGGCACCGATCGAGGTCACCGGCGGACGGCTACCTGGTGACGGTAGCTCTCCATCGGCAGGCCGCTCACCCAGGGCACGATCCCGATCCTGCTCAGCAGCCTGATCACGGCGGGCGGCTGATATCCCGCGAACATGCCGCCGAACATCAGGATCTGGCTGTGTGCCGCGATCCTGCGCGCCATCGGGTTCATCCGCTGCCGCGCGAGCGTGGCGTGGAAATGGCTGTCGGACGCCATCCGGCGGCGGATCGCCGCGCGAACCCGGTCGGAGATGTCGTGGTCGGTGACCCAGGTCAGGCCGTCGATCTCCGCGGTCATCCGGCGCATCGCCGCGTAACGCTGACGCGTGAAGACGTCAATGTGGGTGAGGATGCCGCCGGGGCTGAGCACACGTTCCACCTCCCGGAGGAATCTGCCGAGATCAGGATAGTTGTGCGAGCTCTCTATGTTGACGAGTATGTTCACGGAGCCGTCAACGAAAGGCAGTTTCTCGGCGTCGCCGTGCACGAACTCCAGTACGTCCGCACGCGCGAGGGTCGCCGAAGCCCTGGCGATGGCTCGCGGCGACAGGTCCAGGCCGGTCATCCGTGCGCCACGGGCGATACGGGAAAGGAAGTTCAGGCCTTCCCCGGTGCCGCAGCCGACTTCCAGCACCGTGCGACCGTCGTAGTCGTCCAGACCGATCGRCAGGTCCCGCAGAGCCAGGAAGTACAATTGCTCGCTGAAGYCGTCCGTGCCGAACTCACCGAACCCTGGCAACCGAGCCCGGATCTCGTCGACGATCTCAGGGTCATACATCCCCCAGTTCCACAGGTCCCCCTTCGCCGAGAGAGTGGCGGCCATGTCATAGATTGTCGAGCTGGCCGTTTTCATTCTTTCCGCAGCCTTCTCACCACCGCGAGCCGTGTCAGGCTCAGCAAGATTGATGTCGGCCAGGCCGCTGGTGAAGGCGGTCATGATCTCGGCAGTGTTCACTGCGCTCTCCGCGGGTCTCCGGCCTGCTCGGAAAGGGAGGGCTGGGGGCTGTTGGTKTCACCGCGCACCAGACCGACGCCGTCGTACGCCTCGGCCGGGTCGGTGCCCATGCGCACCAGTTGGTTGTCGCCGTTCACGAACACGACGTTGGGCTGGTAAGAGCGGGCGTCCTCCTCGGCCATCAACGCATAGCCGACGATGATCACCAGATCGCCTGGACTGATCAGGTGAGCGGCGGCGCCGTTGATGCCGATGGTCCCGCTGTCCGCCTCACCTTCGATGACGTACGTGCTGAGCCGCGCACCGTTGGTGATGTCCAGCACGTCGACCTTTTCTCCCGGCCACAGGCCGGCGGCCGCCATCRGGGTGGCGTCGATGGTGATCGAACCAACATAGTGAAGATCGGCCTGTCGCACGACGGCACGATGGATTTTGGATTTGAGCATCTCGCGGTAGATCATTACACTCACCAGGTCACCGGCAGCTCTCGCACACCGTAGATGATCATTTCGGAGCGGGTACGGATCTCGCTGGTCGGCACCGCCACGTGAAGGTTCGGCAGGCGGCGCGCCAACGATTCGAACGCGATGCGCAGCTCCAATCGGGATAGCTGCTGTCCGACGCACTGGTGGATGCCGTGCCCGAAGGCCAGGTGCGGCACGGGCTCGCGCGTGATGTCGAGGCGGTCGGGAGCGTCGCACAGTGCGGGGTCCCGATTGGCCGCGGCGAGGGAGAGCGACACCGCGTCACCCGCGGTCAGCTGGTGGCCGTCGAACTCCAGATCGGCGGAGACCGCACGGATCGAGCCGGCGTGCACGATCGTCAGGTAGCGAAGCAGTTCCTCGACAGCACCGGGCGCCAGGCCCGGGTCCGCGGCCAGCGCCGCATACTGCTCGGGATGTTCCAGCAGCGCGAACGTTCCCATCGCGATCATGTTGGTGCTGGTGTCGTGCCCGGCGACCAGCAGCACACTGCCGATCGTCATCAGCTCCTCGTCGCTGAGCTCACCCCGGGCCACCAGCGTGCCCAGCAGGTCGTCCGCCGATGCGACCCGCTTGGCCTGGATGAGACCCATCAGCAGTCCACCGATGTTCTGCCAGCCGCTGATGGCCTCCTCCGCGCTGGAGTGAACGGTGAACAACGCTGCGATAGCCGCGCCGAACACCTCACGCTGCTCGACGGGCACTCCCAGCAGTTCGCAAATCACCAGCGCGGACACCGGTTCGGCGAACGCCGACACCAGGTCGGCCGGACCGCCACCGGCGATCATCGCGTCCAGGTGCTGGTCGACGATCTCGATCACCCGCGGCTCCAGGGACCTGGTCCGACGCRTCGAGAACCACTCGACGATATGCCGCCGGTAGCGGGTGTGCTCCGGAGGATCCATCGCGGTGAACATGCCCGGCGCCGGCTCGGTGCGTTCGCCTGCCATCGGCAGCGGGATGGGCGATCGCAGAAGGTCGCCACGCGAGCTCATGCGGAGGTCTGAGTGGGCGTTCTGCACGCTTTCGTCGGGCCTCAGCTTGAGTTGATCTCTGGGGTGGCCGGTGGGTCGGGCTGGGGCAGGACGAACAGGCCGGGATCGGGCTCGGTGAGAACACCCCGCTCTACCAGCCGTTTCAGCCGGGCCCGCATGCTCTCGACATGCCGGGGCTCGGTGCCGCCACCCAGCGCCCGGCACACGTCCTWGGCGTGCAGCCCGTTCCCGCCCCGGGTGAACACGGCCAGCACCTCCCGATACCCCGGCGGCAGCGGCTCGGCCGGTGCGGCGTCGTTCTCGGCGGCCAGGTCCARCACCGTCTCCCGGGTGATCTCCAACCGTTCCAGGGCACGTTCAGCGGCGGCGAGCTGCCCGGTGAGCCGGGCGATCTCCTCCCGCAGCTCCTCGACGGCCCGCCCGGCGCGGGCCCGCCGAGCCTCGATCTGTTCCAGCACCTCCCGCACCGGCACTCCGCTCGTCATTCCCGACACTCCCGCCGGTCAGACCGGCGGGTCACGCCAGGTCGGGGTGGCCGCCCCGGTCAGCCGGCGGGCCATCACCTCCACCAT
>NZ_MOMD01000094.1:0-9626 GCF_001983015.1 Frankia sp. CcI156 | reverse complement strand
CTTACGATCAGTGATCCACACGGACCGCCCGGGGAGGGCCTGTCATCAAAGATTCTGAGGTACGCGCTCGTGGCAGCAGGACAGGATTCCTCAGGACCTCCGCGCCACACTGACCTACGGGCTCGCAGGCACCACAGAGGGACGACGTCGGACCGGACGGCACCAACATCCTCATCAGGACAGGGTGCCGGCGCAAGCCGGCATGATCACTGACCTGCGACGATTCGCCGAGCGTCGGGCCTCGCCGAGCGTGTCGACCTATTAATATTACCAGCTATCAGCCAATATACGGTTCACTCCTTTCTTCGAGATAATGATCAACTCGCAGTCGGATCGACGGATGCATTTTATATGAAGGGAGATCGCTAATTGCTACGAACCTCACCTGTGAAGATTCGTCACTCGTTCTAGGTTCACCACCGGTCATCCTGGTTCGAAAACAGATGGAGAATTGTTGCCGCACCTCGCCATTGTCGTAGGCCGCTACGTGRCCAGGATTGGAGTAGATCCCAACCACTCCGGTTACTTCGCAGGATATCCCGGTCTCTTCCATGACTTCACGCGCGGTAGCCTGCCTGACTGATTCGCCAGGCTCAACACCCCCGCCAGGGATGGCCCAATATCCGTTGTCGGTACGACGGATCAGGAGAATCCGTCCTTCGCTATCGGGAACGATCGCACTTACAGCCGGAACAATGCTGTTAGCCGCTGGAGCTTCGGGATCGTTCAAGTAGTCAACACGAGGCACAKGTCACCCCTCCTTGTTTTCCAGCACTCGGCTCTGCGCCCAAATTCGCTCAAAACATTCAGCGTAGGTCTCGAACAGGGGTCCGCCGTCGATCTTACGCAGATGGACAATCGGGGCGCGGAATGCGGGCATGCTGTAGATGTGCGGATTGATCAACATCTGATCGTCGAATCGGATGATCGAATTATACAGCACCGTTGCATGAAAGCGGACCTGAAGGTTTTCTACTCCGAGTATCGGTTGATACCAGGAGAGCGCATATCTAATGCGCGCAGCCATCCCAGCGCCAACCCCTTCCTCCTCTCCGCGCGTTCGCACTTCCTCTGATTCGGGGTCGCCGAACGCGATGCGTACTTGCACCCCATCGCCACAACGCCTCTGGATTTCCGGCACCCAGRACGGGTTGGCTTCAGGTAGGTGTAGACCTGCATAGACGAGGATATCGAGCACGCTCGAAGTTTCTTGTAGAAGGGCGAGCCACAGAGCATTCGGGACGGCGCTTCGCTCCGTGTAGACCGTGACGACTTCGCCGTGTCGTTCATCCATGGCGACACGCTTACCCRCATTGGGCCATAGATAGTCGCTTCCTCCCCGAGTAGTCGCGCGGCCTTCATCGCGGTGGTTCGGTGCGGAGTCCGCCCCTTCGTGATCCATCGTTCAACCGTTTTCGCGTCGACACCCAGAGCCTCACCGAGCGTGGGCGGTGTCCAGCTACGGCGAGTGAGCGCGGTTCGCAATCTTTCGTTGGGCACGTTGCGGCTCCCGAGACCGAGGGCATGGGACGTTTCGATCTTAGAACGTCCCAGCATGTCCCTTGCGGGGGGTGACCGCGTCCCTCGCTATCTGTCATGTTCTGTCGTAGGGCGCTTCGGGTCACCTTGGGCTACACACGACGGGGTGCCCTACCTAGACGTCCCCGGGTGTGCTGCCGCCGACGATGCCGGTGCGCCCGGGGACACCCATGTGAGCCGCGAGGGGGACGGGATGCCGTACATAAAGATCGTTTACAAGGGGGCCGCGCCGACCACGACCTACATGCAGTGGGCTCCGGTCGTGGCGGCCGGTCTGCGGCGGATCGTGGGCGAGGCTCTGGAGGAACCGGGGGTGGCGTCCGTGGAGCTGACGGACGACGCGGGCTCACGCGTTCTGGTTGCGGAGAAGCCACGCGATCTTCTTGCTTTGGAGTGCGGGGGATGCTGAACGCAGCTGCGATCAGGGACCTTCCGCCATGTTGAAGATCTTGGTTCGTTATGAGGATGATCGAGGGCCGTCCGCAACCATCGCGAGTCCGGACGTGCTCCGTAACGCCGACCTTCCGGCGCTGGCCTCGCGGTTGCTGCGGATGCTTCCGGCGGTCGAACGGGTGCAGATCTTCGATGGTGAACGGCCGGTCGCCGATACCGCCTCGCGGGGGCAGGGTGAGGTGAGTCGGGGCTCATGCCGTTCGTCCGGCTGATCGCGGCGCCTGGTAGGGCCGGAGCGTTGTACTACGTTCCTGCGTGGAAGGCCCGARGGATGGACCTTCCCGACGCGGCCCGGCGTGCGCTGGTCGAAGATCCGACTGTGACCCGCGTCGACCTGCTGTCGGATACCTACGAGGTAGAGCAGATGATCAACAGAGAGTAGCTGCCTCGTCGCGTCTCTATCGGAGTGAGGCTCTGCCTGTGGCGCGGTGCCTGCCGGTAGCGGTGCGGGTGGGAGCGTAGCGGCGCCACACGCTGTCGTCTTGTCCGGTGCATCCGCTGTGACCTGCATCGATAGCGATACGGGCGACCCCGGCCCATGCCGGCCCCGGTCCGACGGGCGACCCCAACCCGGGCGGCCCCGGTCCGTGCGGTCTCCTAGAAATCAACTGGGTAGTGTGTTATGCCTCTCGTATTAGGCCTGGACATATTATCGGGTGAGCCATCCTAGCCATGCTCCGGCGATAACGGACGGCACGGCGACGAAAAGGACGACTACGGCGATAAAATACCAGGGGATTTTTCCGTCGGGCTCCTGGTAGAACCGGCTGAACATCACGGACCTCCTTTTGCTTCCCTCTTTGCAAGGGGACGGAAGGTGCTTGCGGGTGGCGGTGGGTTTTTGGGTCCGGGACGCGTGGATGGCATKCGGCCGTGCCCGTCTCCGGCATGATCACCGCGTGTGGTGTCATGCCCGGTGGTGAGTCGGTGGTCGATTTCGATCGCGAGCGCGGTTATCAGGTTTTTCTCGTGTGTCTTGCGGAAGGTGTCTCCCTCAATCCGGTAGTAGACGCTGGCGGCGTGGCGCCGTTCCGTTTTTGTGAGCCGCACTCCCATGCCACGCGGCGCGGGGTCCAGCGCGAGTAGTGCCCGCAGGGCTGACCYGCGTGGGTGACCGAGTGCCTGTGTGGCCGCGTGCAGCAGCCTCACGACCCCCCGCGCGCGCGCCCACTCGCCTCCCTGCGCTGCCACGAGGGCTAGCAGGCGTGGCGCGGCGTTGATGATGTCTTCGGGACCCCGGACGCCGTGATCGGCAAGCCTCCCAAGATCTTCTATGAGTCGCCGTTGGCGGTCATCGCCCGTCATGATCCGTCTTCCCGTCGTCCCSTGCATACGCCGTTGCGCCTGCACACAGCAGGCCAGTGATCGCACGCTCACGCATCCGGGTTTTTTCCGGGTTTGGTCAGGGTTGAGTCCGGGGTGTCCGCGCGCTGATGATCGTTCCGGGTTTGGTCCGGGTCCGGTCCCCCGGAATTCCGGCTCCCAGCCACTAATACCCCCCGGATTTGCCGGTCTAATACCTGCGGTGCGGCTTTTCATCGGGAAACATGGGCGGTGTCCGGCGGGGCTGACAGAAACGGCCCCGAAGGCTTGCCCCCATCCCTCGGGAGTTCCTGTGTTCCTACTTCTTCTATTCCTTTTCCTGCTGGTTCTGGCCGTGCCGCTGTGGCGTTTCCTCGCGGTGTTCGTGCCGGTTTCCCTGGYCCTCTGGACATTTTCGTGGGCGGCCACGACATCCACCCCCGGATACGGCAAGTACTTCATCGCTATCATTTTCATTCTTCTGGCCGCGCGGGCTATTACGAAGTGGACACACAAGCCGTGACCAGAATGCACCGCGTTCTCTTCTGGACAGCCCTTGCAGTCTGGCTCGCCGATCTTTTTCTGCTAGGCGTCCTAGCCGGATACAACCTGCAGCATGAATACCGCCCGCGGCCGTGCCCGACGCCGGTTGGCCGTGCCATTCCCGYGTTTTCTTTCTCCCCTCTCCCTTCCCTTTCGCGAGGTGACTGCCGTGTTCGATGATCGCGAGCTCGCCGTCCTTGAGAAGCGCGCGGCCGACGCCTTCGACACCCATATGGACGGCTATACGGCAAGCGCAGTCCTCCACGACATCTTCATGGACATTCTGGGCCAGGACGAAAAAGGTATCGAAGCAATCCGGTACGTACAGAGCCTGCTGAAAGCCCACCGGGACAAGACCCTCRCGGAATGGCTGACCGCCCAGGATCTGTGGTTGTTCGCGGCAGGCATCGCCTATGACACCAACTTTGACGATGACGAAGACGAGGCCAACCACTGATGATTCCCTTTTCCATTCTCTTCCTGCTTCTTATCGTTGTCATCGTCATGATCCGCGCGTTTRACCTCAACCCGTGGCAAGCGTTCGCCTGCGCCGCRCTCGGTTTCTACGTCGCACAGTCCAATTTCTCGGACACGTTTCAGGGCATTCTCAACCAGATTTTCGGCATATTTTCCTCTATTCATCTGTAGGCCGCGCGGAGGTGTCCGGCTTCCGGACACCCCCGTTTTCCTCTGAGAAGAGAAGCCATGCCACGAACCCACACCAACGATCAGCGTCGGATGACACGGGAAATACGGCGGATGCGCCGCTACATGCGCCGTTCCACCCGACGAAAACTCCGGGAGAACCACTCCGGCCCGATGGCCGTGACCAGTATCACCGGTTTCTTCTGGCGGTTCCGCAGCGAATTTCTCCCGTTCTATATCGCTCTGTTCCTGGCGGTGTCCGCCACGGTGGCACACCGGGCGTGGGGCGCCGGTGCCGTGGTGCTGATGACCCTGTTCAGCCTGGCTACGGCGTGTGTGGTAGCACGCAGGATGCCGCGCCGGATCGAACGCGCCTACGCCGTGACCGTGGCCATCCTCGCGTCCGGATGGTGGTCAGCCGCCGCGATTCTCAGCCCTGGCCACCCACCCCTTCCCACCCTGCTCGTCACAGCCGGCACTGTGGCCGCTATCCCATGGTGGGMACATCGGCGCCGACGTGAACGGGTCCGGGTCGAGCGCACCATGCAGGCGTGGCCTGTCCTCGCCGAAAACGCGGGGCTTTCCGGTTCACGGGTGATGTCCGCGATAGTAGATGCGTGGGGATATACCGCGCGAGTGGCGCTACGCCGTGGCATGTCCGCCCGTAGCGCCATCGCCCGGAGCGACGAAATAGCCTCCATGCTCGGTGTCCGGCCAAACTCGGTACGGGTGACCGCCGATCCCGACCGTGAAGACCATGTCATCGTCCGAGTGACAGAAACCGATCCTCTGGCACGCCCGAACCCCTGGCCCGGACACGACCACCCCGCGACGATCACCAAACCGATTGCTATCGGCGTTTCCGAGGATGGCACGGCCGTAACCGTTCTTCTCCTCCGCYGCCATGTCCTCATCGGTGGCGTCGTCGGCGCGGGGAAATCGGGCCTGGTGAACACGATCCTCGCCGGGCTCATTCCCGCAGACGATGTGACCGTCTGGGGAGTGGACCTGAAAGGCGGCATGGAACTCGGCCCGTGGGCGCAATCACTCGGCAGGCTCGCGACCACACCGGACGATGCCCTAACCCTCTTCACCGCCGCATGGGAAGAACTGAACCGGCGCACCCGCGAGCAAGCACAGCGCGGGGAAAGGACCTGGAACCCCACCCGGGAACGCCCAGCACTCGCGATCTTGGTCGACGAATTCGCGGAACTCCCCCCGGAAGCACTGGACATAGCTGATTCCCTGGCCCGTCTCGGCCGCGCAGTCGCGGTCACGCTCATCGCTGCCACGCAACGACCAACCCAAGACGCGACGGGAAACGGCGCTATCCGTAGCCAGATGGACGTCCGGATAGCGCTGCGAGTCCGGGAACKCGCCGACACAGACCTCATCCTCGGCGCAGGCGCCTACAAAAGTGGTTGGCGAACCGACGCCTTCACCCTTCCCGGCGTGTTCCTCATCCTTGACCCCGACCACACCACGCCCACACCCCACCGTGCCTACCTGCTAGACGACGACACCGTGGCGGATATCACCAGCCGCTATCCCACGCCACCGGCTCTACCCGCCCGGTCGGACGGGCCGCACACGGACCATAACCCCGACCCCAACAGTGCCCTGTGGACTGCCCTCACGGCAACACCGGACGGCGCCAGCGTGCCCGACCTGGTGACCGCCACCGGCCGGTCCCGTCGATGGGTGTACTATGCCCTACAGCAGCTCCAGGAAGCCGGCAAGGTGYGCCAGGCCGCGCCCGGCCGTTGGCACGCCACCCCCCACCGCCCATGACCCACCGTCACGGAACCGCCGTGCACACCCCCGTGCAACGCCGTGCACCCCGGCGTGCATGCACGGCCCTACGCGCGCGCGTGCGTGCGCGCCTACGCGCGTAGGCACCCACACACCCCCACCCGTGCACACCACGGCACATCGCCACAGACAGTCACATCACCGGGCGGACCCACCCCGCACCCCTACACGCGGGTAGGGCACACCCACACCCACACCGCGCACGCCCGCGCAGCGACCACCCCCGCCACACCGCACCCAACCCCGGGAACGCCGCCCGCTAGCACCACGCCCGCGACCAGGTAGCGGCAACACCCCATGCCCGCACCCCGCGCACCCCCGGTGATCTGAACAAACACAGCACGGTCGCGGTAGCCGTCCACCCCCGGGTGCCACGCGACCGTCCCGAACCACCCCCGCCGACCCCCACCCGGCGCAACCGCAACCCCCCTCCGGTCGTCACGTGACGACCGGCGGGGGGTCAGGGAGCCGCGATGACCAGCACGCCGGACCACCCTGCCGACGAACCGGACGACGAACACACGGCGATCCGCCGCGCCGTATGGGCGATGCCCCCACTGACCGATGAACAGATCAACGCCCTCGCGGTGCTGCTCGCCACCATGCGGGACCATCCACGCCCCCGACCCCCCGACCCACCCCCCACCGACTGACCCCAACATGCGGCAGGCCCCCCGCACCGTATCCGGTGCGGGGGGCCTGTTCCTGTAAGCGTCTAGCAAGCGGCTACGGGCGTGGGGTCCGGGGGACGAGACCGATGCCACGGATCACTCCGCCGCTGGCCCGCAACATGGCCTCGTGGCATAGGGCGCACGCCAACGCCGTTTCTCTCCCATCGGAGACGATCACCAGTGCGGGTGCGGCACAACGGGGTGTCTCACACGTCGGCACGTCGCTCATCGCGCGTCCCCCGGTCCGGCCGTGACCAGATGCGCCCGTGTCTGCCTGCCGTAGCGCACGGTGAACCCCAGCGCGTCGAGCGTGGCCGCTACCGCGTAGGTCAGCACATCACCCACCCCGGCCGGGACGGGCCGATTCGCCGTGGGGATGGTGGCCATCCGGGGATGGGTAGCCCACCCCAACGCCACCCCCCGGTACGCACCCGTGCGCACCGGGACAAGCAGGACCCCGCCGGTTGCCTCCCGCCCGGTAGTGTCCGCCACCGGCACCCCCGCCAGCACGAGCGCACGCGCTACCCGCACCGTGAGCAGCGCGGTAGCGTCCCGGGTCGCGCGCACCCTCCCCCCATGGTCATCGGTGAGCCGCGCGACCTGTTCGGACCACAGGCGATTAAACGCGAGATCATCCGGTGCGGAACGGCTCGTCAGCGTCCCGTCCGCCGCTACCACCCCGTAGCCGACGGCGCTACCGGGATGGTCATCCCCCGCCCGGACTGCGTCATACCGGTCCGCCCACGGGCCGGCAACCACCCGCCCGTCCACCACCGTCCAGAACGCCGGAACCGACGCCCGGTCGTGGCGGGCACGCGGTCCGCGCGTCGCATCCTGCGAGGGATCGGTGCGCCCCGCATGCGGCACGGTCGGCACCCACCCGCCGGACGCGAGGGGACCGTCCGGGACGGTCGGCGCGTCGTTCCCGGCGGTCGGGAACGGAAGTGGAAGGCCGTCGACGTGCGTGGTCGGTTGCCTCTGTTGCTACACCCGTTGCTACACCTCCCCATGATCGCTGCGGCGCCCCAGACTGTCGCGCTGGGCTTACCGGGTTGATCGTGTCGTCATGGTCGGTCTGGGGTTCCCGGATCCGGCTGGCCAGATCGGGGTGCGGCCCGTGACACCCGAAAACGTCCGCCATCGACGTATGGCAGCAGCCTCGCCGCCCCGGCTGGGTTAGGGCTTCCTCTCGTGGGGCAATGGCGGCCTCGTGACGGGGACCGTGCGTAGGAGCCGTTCCAGGCCGGTGTAGTCGCCGGGGTTGGTGGTGAACAGTGGAAGGTCCTCCGCGACCGCCGTGGCGGCGATCATCAGGTCCGCGGTCCGGCGGCGCGGTTTGCGGCCCGCGGCGACGACGGCCGCGGTCAGCCGGCCGTAGACCCGCGCCGCCTCGGCGTCGAACGGGATCGGATCGAACTCGTTCTCGGCACGTTGGAGGATCTCCATCCGCCGTGCCCGTTCCTCATGCTCGTCGTACAGGTCCTGCTCGTCGTTACGCCGCACCTGGTGTGGCCCGGCGGACAGCTCCGCCAGCGTCACCACGCTGATCGCCATCTCGTCCGGAAGCTCGGCCACGTTCACCCAGCGGCGCAGGATCAGGATGTTGGTATCCARCAGGCCCTGCCGGACGGGCTCACTGGTCATAGGCATCCGTCGCCTCGTGGTCGGCYGCGGCCTCCTGGTCGGCGCGGAACGCCTCCAGGCCGGTGTCAGGTGCGTTGCGTGACATCGCGGCGAACTCCTGCCGCGAGACGAACCGGCGCCGGCGCCGGATCGGGACGAGCTGCCCGATCTGGTGACCATCCCGAGTGACCGTGAACGACTGCCCATGCTCGACGGCGTCCATGATCTCCCGCGACCTCGACCGCAGGTCCCGCTGCGTGATCTCAGGAGTGCTCACCATGCCAGCGTAGCACCCGGTGCTACAGCGTGCCGCGACGAAGATCCAGAGTCTGGCCAGGCGATGTTGACCGCCCGGCTTCGCCATACCGCCGTGTGCCTGCGGTCGCCTCCTGCACGAAAGACGCTATCCGCAGCGCTCAAGAATATTGCGGATCCGCCGGGCGCCTGGATGATCGTCGTCATACGCGGCTTCGACGATTCGACGATTCCCATTACCTGCCGCGTCAGGTCCTTCCTGCATTCGGCGGCCCCACGATCCGGCTATCCGGATGAGGCCGAGTAGTTTGCGCGTCAGCGATGCTGCTGTGAGCTACTCATCTACCTGATTCCGCCCAATTTGCCGGACGCCGTGAGGTGGTCCTGTGTCGCGTCCAACCAAACCCAACGAGCGCCAGCTCGCGGTTCTCCGCTGGATTGGCGACGGATGCCCGCCGCGAGATTGGCYCGACCAGAGCCACAAGCTCACCGCGCGGATCTTGGAGGGACGCGGTCTGGTCCAGGTCAGTGATCATGCCGGCTTGCGCCGGCACCCTGTCCTGATGAGGATGTTGGTGCCGTCCGGTCCGACGTCGTCCCTCTGTGGTGCCTGCGAGCCCGTAGGTCAGTGAGCCATTTCAAAGTTGGTTTTCCTAAAGGCCCTCGGTGGCGAGGACGAGGGCGGCCTGGGCGAAGGTGCCGACGCGGCGTGGGCAGCCACGGAAACGGTCGAATATGTGCCAGTTCTTGAGGACCGCGAATCCTCGTTCGCCTTGTGAGCGG
>NZ_MOMD01000093.1:0-758 GCF_001983015.1 Frankia sp. CcI156 | reverse complement strand
GCAACGGAAGTCCTCGGTCAAGGGCACAGTGGGGTAGACACCCTGTGATCTACCGGGGACTTCTCTATTTACGGCACCCCTCCGGCCACCGCCCGAACGTACGTAGTCGGAAGTCCCGTTGAGTTGATCGACGTTGGCGGTGGCTGCGGGGRCTGGGTGTGGCCTGATGGTCTCCGTGGGTGAYGGTTCGCTGGTCGGGATGGTTTGCTGTGGTGCGTGGCGGTTGTCGAGTCGGGTGTTTGCGGCGTTGCTGGTGGTGAGGCGCTGGCGGATGTGTTGGTGGAGAACGGYCGTCTGCGAGTCGAGCTCGCGGAGCTGGGGACGGAGCATGCCCGGCTGCTCGCGCGGGAGACCGCGGCCGCGGCCGAGCTTGAGGCGTTGCGGGCGGAACTGGCGACGTTGCGTCGGATGCTRTTCGGCCGGTCGTCGGAGMGCGCGTCGGGCGGGCCGCCGGCCTGCGCCGGCGCAGGGGACAGCGGTGATGGTCGGGACGGGGCGGCTGGTGAGGGGGCTGGTGGGTCGACGGGCCGGCCGCGGGGGCCGGGGGCGCGTTCGGGCCGGCGCAGCTACGACCACCTGGCGCGTGACGAGGTCGACGGCGACTTCGAGGGCGGGGGTTACACGTGCCCGTCGTGCGGGGCGTCGTTCACGCCGTGGGGTGAGCACGTCGTCGAGCAGCTCGACTGGGTGGTGTCGGTGCGGCTGCGGGTCACGCGGCGTCGCCGCTACCGGCGAGGCTGCCGGTGCGGGGGGCCGGT
>NZ_MOMD01000092.1:0-12517 GCF_001983015.1 Frankia sp. CcI156 | reverse complement strand
ATGAACTAGTGGGCATGAAGGTCGGTGTGAATCAGCCGGTTCCCGGCCACGGCGTCGACTACAGCGCCCGCGTGGACGGCCGCGGTGGCTACGTCCCAATCGGGGAAAACTCTAGCTGGAAGCGTTTTTAGATCCTCCCACCAACCCGTGTTGCGCCATCGATCGGAAAGCGAGCGCAGACCCTCGCCGGTCCGGCGGGAGATGTCGTTGACGACGTCCCGGACGCGGGGTAGGTCAGGAGAGCCGGGGATGAGGTCCGCTGGTTGGCCGGTCGCATGCTCGAAGCCAACCAGCAGCCAGTCATCGACCTGGCATGCGAACCGTGGACTCGGCGTGATTCCTGCGGCGAGGTGTCCGAACGTGTGCTCGTTACGGAGCCAGCGTGCTCGCCGGCCGCCGCCGTGGACGCCTTTGACGACCAGCCGCTGCTCACCCGCATCCACGACCGCGGCGAGGTCGCAGCCGTCCCCGACGTCCACCGAGTCGGCGGACGTGACGGGTCCGGTCTGCGCCTCAACCGCGTCGCGGACCTGCGTCGGCAGATCATTCCACTTCATGGGAAGTTCGACTCCGCTACTTGGGGACCCGGCTGCCCTTATTTTCGTCGCCGTCCTTGCCGCTTGCCGAGCAGTTGCCCTCGTCGGAGCATGTGGAGCACTTCGCCCACAGTTCGTGGTCGACGGCGTACCCGGCCTGTTGCATCAGGGTGATCGTACGAGCGTGCCTGGCTGCGCTGATGCTGCGGTCGGGTGGCGCGTCGTCGGGCACGTGGTGGATGAAGTGGCCGGCGACCTGCCGGCAGAACAGCTTGTACTCCTTGGTGTGCAGCAGAAAGGTGTGCCAGCCCAGGTCGATGGTGTGGCTGGGCACATGCGGCGTGTCCGGGTCCTCGCCGCACGCGGCGAGGAAGGCCAGAGCCCGGAGGCACCGACCACCATCGGCGCGCGTACCCGTTCGTGTCGCCGTTACCGGGGYATGACCCTTGAGACCCTTGCCGGCCTGACTGGCCTGTCCAAAGTATCGCAGTCGAGCGGGGCGACGGCGGGAAGGCACCCGAGATCATGCGTGGTGTGGATACGTCGGTGCTCGGTTCCGGACGTCGCCGCGCACAGTTCCTCACCGATTTCGGCCGAGGACTTGCCCAGTCGCGCGGCAAGGACAAACAAGCCCTCGCGGTACTCCGCGAAGCGGAACGGCTCGCGCCAGAGCTGGTMCGGACTCACCCGCTCGTGCGGGAGACTGTTGCCGTCATGCTCCAGCGTGCCAGAGCGAACGTCGGAGGACGTGATCTACGCGGACTGGCCTACCGAATGGGCATCGCTTGACATAGCCACGGGCCGGCGGGATGGAGGGGAGTGGTGGACCGTTGGCCACGTGGGAGCACGGGTTGTCGGATTCGTGTCCTGTTTTCGTGTATTCRGGATTTGTGGTCCGGCTGGGCCGGGTCTGATGGGTTCAGGTCGGYGGGGCGGCGTTTCCGAGTGTTCCATCATGCCACATTTCCCCTGGGCCTCACTAGTACCGCCGCTGGGCGTATCCCGCCGGTCAGTAGCCCGCTCTCGAACGACACAGCGCCTGCCCGGTCTGGGTCAGTCCGTGGCGCTGCTGGGCGTATTCCCCCCGCCTGGTGTGATTACCATACGTTGATGGTACCTTCGACATGTTAATGCTCCCGGAAGKTGTGGTTCTGCTCGGGGTCGAGGACCTCCAGCAGCGCCGCCGTCGGGTCCCCCCGGTAGTCGGCGCCCAGCTTGTCGACCTCGTCGAGCAGCACCACCGGATTCATTGAACCCGTCTCGCGGATCGCCCGGACGATGCGGCCGGGCAGCGCGCCGACGTAGGTCCGCCGGTGACCGCGGATCTTCGCCTCGTCCCGCACGCCGCCGAGGGCGACCCGGACGAACGACCGGCCCATGGCCCGGACGATCGACTCGCCGAGTGATGTCTTGCCGACGCCGGGCGGACCGGCGAGTGCCAGCACGGCACCGCCGCGCCGGGAGCGCCGCGGGATCCGCCGGCACGGGCGGCTTCGACGGCGGCTCGGATCTCACCATCGGACATGTCGAGAGACACGACCATGCCCGGTAGCACGACGGCGTCGTCAATGGGCAGGACGGGCAGCACCCGGATCTGTGGCATGTGGTCCACCCTGACGTGAGGAAGTTGAGTCACCTACACTGAAGTCCTTTCAGCTTGCCGTTGTTCCCAGGGTTTATCGCTGAGGGTGAACGATTCCCGCTCGTGCCCTGATGATCAAAAAATTCGCGGGAAGGATCGAGGGTGGCCCGTGGTTGCGCGGGTTGGTAGTTGCATCTACAAGTAGAGGCGCCGGGATGAGCTGCTCGAACTGCTCGAACTGCGACCTGAGCCCGCCAGGAGGACGACATGCCTGCCGTCACCGCCGATACCGTCCGTCTGCCGCGRCTGGCTGAGCCCGTGCTCGGCGAGGTCGACCGTCCGGTGCGGAGGATGACCACCGCGCCCACCGGGTTGGAGGGCGAGGGCTTCCCGGTGCGTCKGGCCTTCGCCGGAGCACGGCTCGCCGAGCTGGATCCGTTCATCCACATGGACGAGATGGGCGCCGTCGACTACGGGCCGGGCGAGCCCAAGGGAACCCCGTGGCATCCCCACCGCGGATTCGAGACCGTCACCTACATGATCGACGGAACCTTCCAGCACCAGGACTCGCACGGCGGCGGCGGACTGATCGCAGACGGCGCCACCCAGTGGATGACCGCCGGCGCGGGCATCCTCCACATCGAGACGCCGCCGGAGGAGCTCGTCGTCAGCGGCGGCCTGTTCCACGGTGTCCAGCTCTGGGTGAACCTCCCGGCGAAGGACAAGTTCTCCCCGCCGCGGTACCAGAACCTCGAGGGTGGCCAGGTCTGCCTGGTGTCCTCACCGGACGGCGGTGCCCTGCTGCGGGTCATCGCCGGTGACACCGGGGGCCACCGGGGCCCGGGTGCCACGCATACCCCGATCTCCGTCGTCCACGCGACGCTGACCCCCGGCGCGGCGGTGCACGTGCCGTGGAACCCCGAGTTCAACGCCCTTGCCTACGTCCTCGGTGGCCGGGGGACGGTGGGCCCGGACGCCACGGCGATCCGGGCCGGTCAGCTCGCGGTCTTCGGAACGGGGGATCTGCTCGGTGTCACCGCGGACGACCGGCAGGACGCGTCCTCGCCGAACCTCGAGGTCCTGCTGCTGGGCGGTCGGCCGATCCGGGAACACGTCGAGGTGTACGGCCCGTTCGTCATGAACACCCGGGCCGAACTGCGCCAGGCCGTCGAGGACTATCAGGCCGGCCGGCTCGGGGTCATTCCGGCGAACGCACTTATGCCGCATCGCGCCTGAACCCGACGGCATTCCGGGGTTCGGGGCGGCCGCCCGGCCCGTGCTGTCGGTGGTCCCCGAACCGGACGCCAGGCGGTCAGCCGGTGGGTTCGACCCGGCCGTCCTCGGGCCGGCCCGTCGCCCACCTCTCCTCAATGCGGCCGTACTTCCAGACCAGCAGAGCGGCGGCCCAGGTGGCGAYGAACAGGCCGACGACGAAGTAGCCGACGACGTTGAGATCCAGACCCGCGATCCAGCCCCAGAACTCGCCGGTGAGATGTGCCTTCTCGGCGAGGATGCCGAGCAGTTCGACGCTGCCGATGAGGAACGCGATCGCGACGGACAGCCCGGTAATGGTGATGTTGTAGTAGAGCTTGCGGACCGGTTGGGAGAAGGCCCAGGCATAGGCGAAGTTCATGAACGAGCCGTCGATGGTGTCGAGCAGGCTCATGCCGGCGGCGAACAGGATCGGCAGGACGAGGACGGTGTACCAGGGCAGGCCGGCTCCGGCGGCGCCGGCGGCGAGGAGGAGCAGGGCGACCTCGGTGGCGGTGTCGAAGCCGAGACCGAACAGCACGCCGAGCGGGTACATCTGCCAGGGTCGGGTGACCGCCCTGGTGAAGCGGCCGAGGACGCGGTTCATCAGCCCGCGGGAGTTCAGCTGCTCTTCCAGGCCGGCCTCGTCGTACCCGCCGCGGCGCATGTCCCGGAAGACCCTGATGATGCTGAGGAGAATGCCGAGGTTGATCGCGGCGATGGCGTAGAGAAAGCCGCCGGAGACGGCGGTGCCGATCCAGGCGGTGATGTCGTGCAGGGTCGAGCCGTCGGCTTCGATCTGCCCGGCCAGGGAGCGGACGCCCACGCTGAACAGCAGCATCAGGGCGAACACAATCGTGGAGTGGCCGAGGGAGAAGAAGAAGCCGAYGGACAGTGGGCGCTGACCGTCGGTCATGAGTTTGCGGGTGGTGTTGTCGATCGCGGCGATGTGGTCGGCGTCGAAGGCGTGGCGCAGGCCGAGGATGTAGGCGGTGACTCCGAGACCGACCCCGAAGACCTGGCCGTCGGCGCCGAAGCGGTAGTGGTGCGGCGCGATGATTGCCGTGAGCGTCACCCAGCCGATCACGTGTAGCCCGACGATGACCGCGGCCATGCCGCCGACACGCGCCCACTCCCGGCGGTCGAGCGCCCCGCGGACCCGGGCGGGAAGACCCCCCCTCGGCATGGTGCCGGCCTGCGCGACCATGGCAGGGCTCCCCTCGCGGTGCACCCGCCGACGTGGACGGGGAAGTTTTTGTGCGGCGGGCAGAGGAACGATAACCAGATCATGGATGCTTCTGCAACTAAGTTGCAGAAGCATCCATGATGCGGAGCTTTGCCGCCGCCGCGAGCCGCGGCCCCGGTCGCTGGGCATCTCCGGTCGCTGGGCATCTCCGCTCGCCCGACCTTCAGTGGCCCGGAGGCTCCTCCCCCGGGCCCGTCCGGGGAGACGGCGGGCCCGGCTGCCCCGCCTCGCGCCGTCGTTGCAGCTGGGCGACGAGCTGGTCGCTCGCCAGTAGCAGCACCGTGAGCCAGGAGATCGTCGCCACCTTCCCGAACGCGGCGACCCAGTCTCCGTCCGTCGGCAGCGCATGCCGGGCCTGCACCTGCAGCACGTACAGGGCGCTGACGCCCAGGCAGACCACCGGGCCGACGCGGGTCAGCAGCCGGCCGCGGGGCACGAGCAGCGCCACGGCCGTCGCCAAGGCGACGATGACCCCCGCTACCGGGGAGACCAGCACCGCCGAGAGCAGACCCATCCCCAACACGGCGAGCACGGTGGTGCGCGGGCCGACACGCCCCGCCCGGACGGACCACGGCTCGGCTGTCGGCAGATCCGGCTCCGGTGCCCGGGACGACCGGGACGCCCGCGTGGCCACGGTCGCGCGGGCTCGGCGGGTGTAGAAGATCACCAGTGCTAGGGAGAGCAGCACCGTCACCGCGGACAGCGCCAGGGCGAACCACACGATCCGTTGTGGGGTCCAGGTCAGCGTGACGGTGAACCCGGCGGCCGTCGGGGTGATCCGCCAGCCGTTCGCGTAGCCGTCCACCAGCCTGGGGGTGCCCAGGTCGGCGCCGCCCACGGTCGCCTTCCAACCCGGGGAGAGGCTCTCCGCGAGCACCAGCCAGAACGGGGTACCGGGCCGCGCCCCCGTCACGTCGACGGTGAAGGATGTGTCGCCGGCCGATCGGACCGTCACCCGTGGCGTGGCGGCCGACGTCGTTCCGGTGGTGCCCGTCGTTCCGGTGGTGCCCGTCGTTCCGGTGGCGGCCGACGTCGTTCCCGTGGTGCCCGTCGCGGCCGGTGGGGTCCCGGCGGGGGAGACGGCGGAGGCGGCGCCGGTCGCGTTCAGCCACGGGCCGCCGCCGACGTCCGAGGCCAGCAGCAGGCGATCGAGATCGATGCCGGCGAGGGCCCCGTCGGCGGTCCGGATCACGTGCTCCCCCGGGCCGAGGGTGACCGGCTGGCCGCAGGTGGCGACGGTCAACCCGAGCCGGTTGACCGCGTCGGCGGTGCCCCCGGTGACCTGCACCCCCACCGGCTGACCGTCGATGCTCAGCAGGTCGGTCCGGCAGGGCGCGGGGATCTGGGCCGGCAACAGCCCCGTCGCGGTGCTCCCTGCCGTGCCTGCCGTGGGCTGACCGGTGCCCGCCGTGGGCTGACCGGTGCCCGCGGCAGGCACGGTCGCGAGGCCGGGTATCCCGATCTCGGCGAGGCCCACCGGCATCGCCAGCGGCGAGCGACTGATGGGGTCGATGCTGGTGACGGTCCGGGCATCGTCGATGACGAACTTCCACGTGCTGCCGGTGACGGCCGGGAAGGTGAGGGTCACCTCGCGGGTGCCCCCGCGCCCCGCGGTGTCGGTGACCGCAGGCACGGTCACCGCGCCGACCCGCTGGCCGTCGACCTCGATCCCGATGCGGGTCGGGATCGAGTGCCGACCGTCGGCGACGATCGACATCGTCATCGACGAGACCGTCAACGGGGTCGGCGAGGCGACCTGGATCCAGCTGCCTCGCGGGTTGCCGATGCCCGGGCTCCACGCGGTGGCCGGGTTTCCGTCGAAGGCGCTCGACGCCCGCGCGGCGAGCGATCCCGGCAGCCGGCCGGAGGAGGTCACCACCGGGAGGGTGGCCGGGCGGCCCAGCACCTGGTCGACGCGATCGTCGGGGGAGTAGGCGGAGACGCGGGCGGTGCCGGTGAGCGCGAACGTCCGGGCCGTGGGCAGGGAGAACGACCGGCTGATGACCGACTCGGTGTCCTGCTTGAACGGTTCCGACGGGTTGGCCCGGTCCCGGGACACCTCCAGTGCCAGCCGGTGGCCGAGGGAGGCGGCACCGGCGGCGTCGAGGCTGTCACTCGGCATCCGCAGCACCTCCTCGGCCGTCAGCGGTGCCCCGTTCGCTCCGGGGATGGCGACCTCGGCGAACCCGACCGCGGAGACGTTGTCGTAGCTGCGCTGCCGGCCGGTGTTCGTCGCGTCGATGTGGATGCGTAACGTTCGGAAGGCCCGGGTGGGRAAGCGCACGACCTGCCCGGCGGCGGTGCGGGAGGCGTCGGTGAGCGCGACGGTCACCGGGGAGCCGCCGTCGAAGGTCAGCGTCGCCCGGGTGATCCACCGGTTGCGCGGCCCGGTCAGCGGCTGGACGAGGCGGATCTGGTTCGTCGTCGTCGGCTCGGCCAGCGTGGTCTGCCAGGCCTCCCCGGTCGGGTCGGTGAAGGCGCCGACCCGCCACGCGGTGCCCGGGTCGCCGTCGATCGCGCGGACCGGTCGGTCGGACGCCCCGTAGGAGAAGCTGTTCCCGTAGCTGGTGGCGGTCACCTCGGCGATCTTCGCCGGGGATCCCGGGGCGTGCAGGGTGGCTGTGGTCTCGCTGGTGACGTTCTGATCGGGGAACAGCGGCAGCCGGTTGTCGTTCGGGTCCTTCGCCAGCGGCCTGACTCCGGGTTGCTCGACGTAGCCGAAGTTCTCCCGGATGCCCGTCCACCGTTCGGCGCGCCGCCGGTTGGTGTCGGTGACGAGCAGGTCCGCACCGTCGTCGAGGGCTTGGCGCATCGCGGTGGGATCGGTGGCGAGTTCCGGGGCGTAGAGGATCGCCCGCCCGTCGGCGATTGGCTCGGCGAGCAGGCCGGAGGCCGCCGCGTCCACCAGCGCCTCCCCGTTGCCGCTGACGAGCAGGGGCCGCGCGGTGGTGGCGGTGCGCAYGATCGGCTGCGCGCCGCTGACCGGGAAGACGGCCAGCGCCGGCGGATCGGGCACCGACGGGTCGGTGCCGAGGGTGACCTCGTCGGTGAACGGGATGCCGGGATCCTCGGCAACCGGCGGTCCGAAGGTCTGTGGTACACCCAGCCCGTCCGGTCTGTTCGAGGTGAACAGGTTCCAGGTGGCCCGGGGGCGCGGGGTCCGGTACCGCTCGTAGGCGAGGTTGCTGCGCAGCACCACGTCGCCTACGCCCATCAACCGGGCGAGGTCCGGCAGGGCGGAGGTCTCGAACACCCCCTCCTGCAGCCGGCGGTCCAGCGAGCGGACCAGGTCGACGCTGCCCGCCTCGCCGTAGGGGATGAGTTCCCGCATGACCAGCGGACGGTCCATCAGCCCCTCGGTGACCGGGTCGAGGGTGCTTCCCCAGCGGTAGTGGGAGAAGTCGGCACCGGGAAGCTCCAGCACCCGGGTGCCGTTGTTCCTGGTGTCCAGGGCGCGCGCGAGTTCGGTCTCGTAGGCGGGGACGTGCTCGGGGCGTTCGAGTAACGGCTCGACGAACTCGCCGCGGAACAGCGGTGACATGTCGAGGGCCAGCAACAGCAGGACCACCCCGGTGGCGAGCGGCGGAACCAGCCGTCGGCGCCGGCCCGACCGGACCGGCCGCCCACCGGGGGCAGCCGTAGCGGTCGGACCGGCCGCCGCGTACCGCTCCCAGAGAGCTGCGAGCCCGCCCGCGAGCAGCACCGACATGCCCAGTGCCACCATGGGGACCGCCCGGGGCAGCGAACGCAGCGCGAGACCGGCCGTCGATCCCTCGGCGAAGTCCTTGAACAGCCGTCCCCAGGGAGAGGGATCGTCGTACGGGTAGACGCCGACGGCGATCGTGGTGCCCAGCAGGATCAGCGCGACGAAGTAGCCGCGCTGGCCCCAGCGGATGGCCGAGGCGCCGATCAGGGCGAGGATGGGTATGGTGAAGCTGACCGCGATCAGCCAGATGCTCTGGGTGTAGTGGGTGGCCGGCCCGATCCACGGACCGAGCGCGTCCTGTCCATAGAAGAACCAGTTGCCCAGGCCCCGCAGCACCTCGGAGGCCTGCGAGCTGCTGGCGACCGTCTCGATCGTCTCGGTGAAGGCGAGGACGTTGAGGCCATAACCGGCCTGGGTGTAGAGCCCCGCGATCCACCACGCCGACGTGACGAGGACGACCAGCACCGCACGGGTGCACATACTCACGGCGGCGCCGAGTCGGACCTCGCGGGTACCCCAGACGGCGAACGGTATCCACAGCAGTGGGGCGAACAGGATGAAGATCAGGCTGGAGGCGTTGATGCTGCCGATCGTCGTGACCACGAGGGCGAAGGCGGCGGGGAAGCGCCATCCGGCGGGACGCCAGCCGGCCCGGCCGGGCTCCGCCTCGCGCAACCCGCGCACGGTGATGYCGATCAGCCAGCCCAGTCCGGCGTAGGGCAGCAGGATCGCCGAGATCCGCGCCTCGTATTCCAGGATGTAGGGCGAGAGCATGTAGCCGAACGCGGCGACGAACGCGAAGCGGTCGGGCCAGCGCAACGAGCGGAGCAAGAACAGCACGCCGGTGCCGGCGCCGAACAGGATGGAGCCCGTCCACAGCCGCTGCGCGACCCAGTCGGGCAGGCCGACGAGATCCAGCAGCCAGTAGAAGGCGCCCTGCGGAAACAGATAGCCGATGTTCTGATGGGTGACGGTGCCCATGCCGATGCCGGGGTCCCACATGGAGACCGCTCGGCGCAGCATCCGGCTCGGATCGAGGTAGAGGTATGCCTTGGTGTCGGCGCCGATCTTTCCCGGTGCCGTCGCCAGCAGCGGCAGATACGCCACGGCGGYCAGCACCAGGGTCGGCCAAGAGGGCGGTCGCCGCCGGCGGATCGCCGCCGAGGCCGGACCGGACTCGGGGCGACCGGACTCGGGGCGACCGGAAGCGGGGCGATCGGACGAGGCCGGACCGGAGGGCGACGTGGTCAYGGTCACCGGATCACCGCAGTCACCGGTGCGGCCCAACCAGGTCCGCGGCCCGGGCCGCGCTGGAGCGGCGGCCTTGATGCCGGGCCGCCTCCCGGACTAGCGCCGCGAACGTCGAGCGAGCCGTCTGCGCCCAGGTGAAGGTCGCCGCATGCGCCAGCGCCCCGGCGGACAGGCGGGCGCGCAGATCGTGATCGGTCAGCACGCCGGCCAGTGTCTTGCCCAGGTCGGCCGGATCCTCCACCAACACGCCGGTCTCGCCGTCGACGACCGCGTCGGTGTGTCCGGCGATCTTCGTCGCGACCGACGGCGTGCCGCAGGCGGCGGCCTCGGTGATCGTCATGCCCCAGCCTTCACGGGCCGAGGCCGAGGCCAGCACCCAGGCGCGCCGATACAGCGTCAGCAGGGCGTCGTCGTCGACCCGCCCGACGAGGCGCAGCCAGCCGCCGGCTCCGGCAGCGGAGATCCGCTTCTCCAGCTCCACCCGCTCGTAGCCCTCGCCGACGATGACCGCCTCCATCGTCGGATGTTCGTCGTGGGCGTGGACGAGCCCGTCGATGAGGACGTCGAACCGTTTCACCGGCACCAGACGCCCGACAGCGAGGACGAGGGGATGCGGCGAGCGCTCGCCGGCGGGGGAGAAGGACGGGTCGATACCCGGCGGCACGACCGAGATGTTGCGCGGCGGCAGGCCGAGCAGGTCGATGATCTCGTGCCGGGACGACGGGGACAGCGTCAGGATGCGCGTACGCCGGTACAGCGGTGGTGCGATCTTGAATTCGACGGTCTCGCCGATCCTGGCCAGCTTCGGGGACAGCACCATCCGCCACATCTCGGCATGCACGTGGTGCAGGAACACCACCCGGGGGCAGCGGGCCCAGACCGGAGAGAAGAACGGCATCCCGTTCCAGATCTCGACCAGGCCGTCCCAGGGCCCGCCGCGGCCCAGCGCGCCGGACACCGCCGTGCGCGGGAAGACCGAGTACCGGCCCGCCTTGCGGACCACCGTGTAGCCGTTGCGGTGGACGGATTCCGGATGGCCGGACGCCACGGCCGTGCGCAGGCTCACGTCGATGCCGGCCTGCGCCCACAGCTCCGCGACCTTGTCGGCGTGCAGCTCCGACCCGCCCGACTCGGGGTCGTCGAGGTCACGCCAGGCCAGCATGTGCACGCGGCGCAGCCCCGAAGTCTCGACCAGCTCGGCGAGGGAGGGCCGGTGCGGCGCGGCCTCGATCCCGGGCGCTCCCACCTGCGCGGCCAAGAGGCCCGGCGGGACCGGGACGGCCGGCGGCACGACGAGGCCCGCGGGGGTCGGCGGGATCGTCGCGCCGGGGCCGCGCCGATTGCTCGCGGCGCTCATGCCCGAGCCGTCCGACGGGCGGCGGCGAGCACCGACAGGCCGGTGACGATGGCCAGCACGGCCTGGCAGGCGAGGTCGGCGCGGGCGGTGCTCGTCGGTGATCCGTCCGCCCACAGCATGAGGGGGACGGTCGCGGCGGCGGCCAGCCCCAGGGCCAGCAGTACGCCTCGCTCGCCGAGAGCGAGCAGGTAGTGGGTGAACAGCACGGTAGCTCCGAGACAGGTCATCGCTGCGGCCAAGGGGAGAAGCGCGCCGGAGGCATCGGTGAAGCGAGGGCCGAAGGCCAGGGAGAGAAGTGTGTCGGGTGCGAGGAGAGCGGCGGAGAGCAGCCCCAGCGCGGGGACGAGGAGTATCGCTAGCGTTGCTCCGAGTTGATGGAGGGCGTGCTGTCCGAGATGTCGTCGATCGGCGGCCTCCGGCAGCAGGAAGCCGGCCAGCACGACCGCCGCCAGTACGAGCACCTTGCTGGCCACCGAGACGGCCGCGTAAGAGCCCGACCGGTCGGGGGCGAGCCGGCCCTGCATGAGGACGTCGATGTTCTGCAGGAGGCCGAGCATCGCCAGCGCGACGAGAGCGGTGCCGACCTCGACGGCCAGCCGGGCCGTGGGCGCCGCGGGCGAGCCCGGCTCGGGCGACATTCCCACGACCGCGTCCGGGTGGCGGCGCAGCGTGGACCGCGTGTGGGCGAGGGCGGCCAGCACACCGAGCAGGACGGCGATCGCCGCGCCGGTCTMGTCCAGACCGGCGAGCACCAACCCGATCGTGAACACCGTCTTCACCGCGGCGTCGACGAGCAGGTTGGCGGCCAGCGCCGGATAGAGCCGGCCGCACTGCAGCAACCCCCGGTCGACGCAGAGCAGACACCAGGCGGCACCGGCGGTCACGATCTCGGCGACGCCGCCGGGACCGGGCAGCGACAGTTCGTGGGCCACGAAGCCCCGAGCGGCCACCGCGAGCATGGCGACGACCAGCACGAGCGCGACCCCGACCCGGCGGACCCGGCGGACCCACTGCGCCACCAGGTCCAACTGCCCGCTGTGCTGCCAGGTGGTGATCCGCCGGACCACCCCCACGAGCAGGGCGCTGCCCGGCATGGACACGATGAAGAAGATCGCGATCAGTTGGGCGACCGCGCCGTAGGATCGGGTACTCAGCGCGCGTGCGATGATCAGCGTGACGCCCATGTTGGCGAGGTTGGCGAGCAGGCCGGCCAGCGCCAGCGGGATGGCGCCGCGCACCGCCCCCCGCAGCCGGGTGCCCCGGGTCTGTTTCAGGCGTTTACGCAGCGTCCAGCCGTCGGCCGCGATCGCGGCCGACGCGCCGCCCGGCTGGGCGGTATTGCGCTTCATGCGGAGTCCTCCCCGACGACATACGCAGGGGTACTCCCCGCCCCGCGCAACGGAATGCCCGCGTGGGGCCGGTTCACCCGCGCCGGGGTGGTCGGCCGCCTGGTACGTCCGGGAACGGTGCTCAACGGATTGTCAGTGCCTTGTCGGCCGATTCCGTCTCGGTGGCGACGTCGGCGTCCACCATCATCGCCACCAACTCCTCGAACCCCACCCGCGGCTTCCACCCCAACACCTCCCGC
>NZ_MOMD01000091.1:0-12540 GCF_001983015.1 Frankia sp. CcI156 | reverse complement strand
CCGAAGGCCGGTTCGCCGAAAAATATGATCTTTTACGGGTGCGCCGTGGGCGGGCGCTGGTGGCGACTCCCCCTCCGGCCCCTCTCCGGTGCCGCCATGGTGCCGACTCCGCAGATCCAGTAATCGACCGCCGCCGACGGCGACCGGTCCTGCGGGAGGAGTGGGACTACCTCCGTCGAGGGAAAGGGTACGGACACCCCGGAGGTCCCGCCACTCGGGCCTCATGTGACCATCATGACGGAGGCTTGGCCGGGCATGCCTACATTCTCGTGCATCTCAGCCTCTTGTTATTTATATATCGAAATTTGTTGCGATTTGCGGGCGTGGCGTTGGGTTCGGGTGGGGTGACCGCGCGCAGGCGTGGCCGTGTCGTCGACTCATCACGTCAGGGCGGCCCGATCATGGTCGCCGCGGCCGGAGGCTGCCGCCGCGCGACAGATGGGAAAATATCGGCTATGTCCCGCTTCCCGCGCTGGAGGCGGGGGAGGAGCGCACATGCGGATCGGTCTGCAACTACCCGACTTCACCTCCCCGCACGGTTCCGGGCGGCTCGGGGAAGATCTGGCCGAGGTGGTCCGCGTGGCGGACACGGTCGGATTCGACTACCTGGCCGTCATGGACCACTTCTTCCAGATCGCGATGGTCGGTCCGGCCGAGAACGAGATGCTGGAGGCGTACACGACGCTGGGTTTCCTGGCCGCCCACAGCCGCCGCGCGAAGCTGCTGACCCTGGTCACCGGGACGGTCTACCGGGAGCCCGGCGCCCTGGCGAAGATCGTCACGACGCTGGACGTGCTCTCCGGCGGGCGGGCCTGGCTGGGCATCGGCGCCGCCTGGTACGAACAGGAGGCGGTCGGTCTCGGTCTGCCGTTCCCGCCGCTGGCCGAGCGGTTCGAACGGCTCGAGGAGACGCTGCAGATCTGCCTGCGGATGTGGAGCGGTGACGAGAGCCCCTTCTCTGGCCGGTACTACCAGTTGGCCCGTCCACTGAATTCGCCGCAGCCGCTGACGCGGCCGCATCCACCCATCCTGATCGGTGGGGGTGGCGAAAGGAAGACGCTGCGCCTCGTGGCCCGGTACGCACAGGCGTGCAACCTCTTCCCCGGTCCCGATCTGGCGCGCAAGCTCCAGGTGCTGCGTGAACACTGCGAACGCGAGGGTCGGAACTACGACGACATCCTCAAGACCGTGGTCTTCTCCTTTGACGTCGGACCGAGGGGGGAGAATGTGGCGAGGATTCTCGACGAGCTGAACGACCTGGCCGAACTCGGTGTCCAGGCGGTTCTCGGTGGCGTGCGCGACGTCTGGCACGTCGAGCCTCTGCACATACTCGGTGAAGAGGTGATTCCGCGGGTCGCCGGGCTCRCCGAGATCTCCTGACCCAGATCTCCCGACCCAGATCTCCAGGCCGGTCCCGAAGGGGGGCAGCTCGTTCTTGGCCAGGCCCGTGCGCGGCGCCGGACCCGGGGACCTCCCGTCAGCCCGAGCGGAGCCGCTGGTCATGAGTCCAACGCGTGTCGGCCGCACTGACCAGGGCAGCCGGCAGGCGATTACCCGGRCAGTCCGGTGACCGGACAGGAAACGGACCTTGAGGGATGTCCAGCGCTCGATTCCGACATTGTCGCCCGTCCGCGGTATCCGTCTGACTACTCTGCTGGTGGGAGAACTGGCGGGGCAGCGGAACGAKGTCGTTGGAACGAGGTCGTCGATGTCGAACGCGAAGCACCCGGGCTGGACTCCGAGTACTCTTCGTCGCTTCCGTGAGGCCCGGGGCCTGACGCAGGACGGGCTCGCCGAGCAGGTGCGTGGTCTCGCTGGGGGAGAAAGCTTCACACCGCCCGCGGCGACTGCGGAAATGGTCCGTCGGCACGAGCTCGGGAAAGTATTCCCGGGAGTCGCCTATCGGCGTGCCTACTGCCTGCTATTCGCGGTCACCGAGCCGGAGCTGGGGTTTCGGCCGGCCGAGCGGCTGCGGCTGCTCGCGCCGCACCGGTATGTCCGGGCGGTACGCGAGTTCGACGAGATCTAGCGCACCCTGCGGGAGACCGTCCCGGCCCCGGCGTTTCCGCCTCGCCCTGGGCACGGTGCGTCCCTAGTCGCCCCGCTTCATCTACGACAGAGGCAGTAGTAGTAGTATTAGTACTACTACTGCTGTAGTAATGCGGGGCGGGATTTCTCCTGTCTGTGACGGCTCGTGGTGCGGACATCACGAGATGACGATCGGAGCGACCGTGGGGCCAACGGAGATCAACGGACTGCCGGCGCACGTCTTGCTCGTGCATGTGGTTGTCATCCTCGTGCCGCTGGCAGCGATGCTGGTGGTGCTGTCCGCGGTGTGGYCGGCGGCGCGGCGCCGGCTGGGCGTCATCACCCCGCTGGTCGCTCTGGTCGCGCTGGTGAGCGTGCCGCTCACCACCCATGCGGGGGAGTGGCTCGAGGCACGCGTGCCCTCGAGCGAGCTGGTCCGCCGGCACGCCGAACTCGGTGACACCCTGCTGCCCTGGGCCGCCGGGCTGTTCGTCGCGGCCGCGGCGTCGTGGGTGCTCGCACGCCGCTCGGCCGCCACCGGAACGGAAACGGCTCCGGCGCGCACCGCGACCGGTCCCGGCCGGAGGGTGCTCGTGGCGGTTCTCGCCGTGCTCAGCCTGGTCGTCGCCGCCGGCTCGGTCGTGCAGGTCTACCGGATCGGCGACAGTGGTGCCCAGGCCGTCTGGCACGGCAGCTTCAGCCGGACTCCCCTGCCCGGTGATGGGCCTGCCCGGTGATGGGCCTGCCCGGTGATGGGCCTGCCCGGTGATGGGCCTGCCCGGTTCAGGTGAAGGCCTGCGGACGAGGATCCTGCGGTACCGCAGGATCGGGACGGGCCGGATCGGCCTGGGCGGAGTGCTCCACCTCGAGCAGGGACTCCGCGTGCCGTTCGGCCTCGAACGCGGCGGCCCCACCCCGGACTCTGAACAGCCGTTTGCTCACGATGAGGTAGACGACGGCACCGACGTTGATGACAAGCGCTCCGATGCGCAGGACCGTGATCCGCTCGGTGAGTTCGTAGATCTCCAACGGCAGGAACGCCGACGTGGCGACGGCGGCGAAGTACTCGCCCCAGCGCTTGAGTAGCCATAGCCCGATCCCCTCGACGACCTGTACGGCGGCGTAGCCGAACAGCAGCAGCGCGACGAGGAGCAGGGTGTGGGGACGGGTGTGCAGGAGGTGGTGCAGGCGATCGATTGTAGGGGAATGGTCGAGATCGAGACGCAGGACGTCGGCCAGCGGGCGCGCCGCGGGCACGGCCCGGTCGAACAGCTGCTGGAGCTGCCCCTCCGATCGGCGGAACCGGAGGATGGCGTAGCCGATCAGGACCATGAGCAGCGCCCGGAGTATCCGTTCCACGGCGAGTAGCCGCAGGACCGTCGCGTCGCGCAGCGCCCGTCCGCGCAGGAGCAGCGGTGCGTCCTCAGCCGGTCCGGACAGGGCCGGCTCCCCGACGACGAAGTCGCCGCACCGTAGGCACCGCCAGCTGACACCGACGGCGGTCCGGGCGGTCAGCCGCTCGGCCAGCGATGTCTCGTCCGGACGGTAGGTGACGTGGCCCTTGCGGGCACACGTCCGCAGCTCCCAGTTCATCCGCGCCATCCACGTCCCACCCGTGTCTCCAGCCCGCCGCGCTTCTTCCCAACCTAGGCTGACACAGCTTGGCGCGAGAACCCGGTCCGTGGCGGGCGGCCGACCCGTGAGCACCCGGGTTGCAACCGACGGGCATGGCGGGTCGCGTGTCCCCGGGGRGGCTCGGACAGGATCCACGCAAAGCCAGGCGAAGACGAGCCTGGTGGTTTCGGCTCGCGTACCTGCGGCTATCACGCCCAGTGACGGATCTCGGCCGGTAGCGGCGCGGGCCCTGGCCAAGGCGGGTGCCTGATGGCCGCGGGCGGTACCGCCATGGTGGACGGCCCGGTTGTGGTGCCGTCGGCGGCGGGACGGGATGCGGCGGTCACTCTCGTCACCATGATCATGGCTGTGGTCGTCGGTCTGACGTTCGCCTTCGGGTTCGGCAACGTCTTCCAGCTCGGGCTACGTCTCGGGGTGCCAGTCTGGGTCGCCCCCTTGGTGGCTCCTGCCGTCGACTTGTCCGTGGTGGGCCTTTTGCTGGGGACACGGCAGCTGGCGGTGCAGGGCGCGCCGCCGGAACTGCTGCATCCGGCTCGGCGGCTGCTGGTGTTCTCCAGCGTGGTGACCCTGGCGCTGAATGTAGCCGAGCCGGTGATCGCCGGCCAGTACGGCAAGGCCGCGTTCGACGCCGGCCCGGYGCTGCTTATCGGCTGGTCCGAGGTTGGCCCGGGATTGCTACGTGCGATGCGCCACCCCACCACCTTCCATCCCGCAGCGCAGGGCGCCACGATCCCTCAGCCCGCACCCCAGCCGACGGAGACTGCCGGGGCAGCGGCGTCCACCGCGGTGCCTGTGGCAACCGAAGGTGGGAGCCCGCGGGCCGAGGTGGGCGCGGTTCCTGCGCAGCGCGCTCCCGAGCAGGCGAACACCGTGGTGGTCGATGGTTCGCTGTTGGACCGGGCGCGGCGTGAGGACACCCGTTACTGGGAGGAACACCGCCGTCCGATCTCCTCGGACGAGCTGCGCAAGCGGCTGAAAGTCGGCTCGAAGAAGGCACGGGCCCTGGTCACGCAACTACGCACCGAGGCGCACCGGGTGCTGGAAGAACACGCCCCCAACGCCGACGTGTCCGAGGCCGGCACGGCCGCGATCGTGCTGGAGGCCGATGACCCGGCTGCGGATGGGCTGCCCGCGGTGGTCGTGCCGGACGACGTCGACATGGTTGACCTTGGGCCGGCGGAGCCGGACGAGACAGGTGCGCTGGCCGCCGTCGGATGAGGGCCCCCGCCCCGGCGGGTGGGACCGGCGCACACCCCGTGTGCTGGCGGGCGGGTGTCCCGGCGCGGACGCGACAGCCCGCTCACCCCTCGGCCTGGCCTGCCGTCTGCCCATTCCTGCCTGCGTGTTCGTCGACCTCTGCCTGCCTGACGACCCTCTTTGGGGAGACCTCTTCGCATGATCACGAATCCTCCGCAGCAGACCTACCTCGGCCRCCGCACCTACGCCCGGCCCACCGCCCGCATCGTGTCCAGTGGTGAGCACCAACTGTGGCTGGCCCGCCACCTCACCCCACGGGACCGGTGGATCACCCGCATGATCCACGAGCACCGGGTGTTGACTACCCACCAGATCGTCGAGCTCGGCTGGGTCACCCGCCGGTCGGCGAACATCCGCCTGTTGGAGCTGTACCGCTGGCGGGTCCTCRACCGGTTCCAGCCCCTGGCCGTCAGTGGCCTGTCGCCCATGCACTACGTCCTCGACGTCGCCGGCGTCGCCGTCCTCGCGCACGAGGACGGCCTAGACCCGAAGAAGATCGGCTATCAGCACGACCGGGCCATGGGCATCGCCCACTCCCTGCACCTGGCCCACCGGATCGCGGTCAACGGGATGTTCACCCGGCTGATCCACCGCGCCCGCCGGCCCGATGCCACCGGCCGGCTCACGGCCTGGTGGTCAGAGGAACGGTGCGCGGGACTGTACGGGGACATCGTCCGCCCGGACGGCTACGGCCGGTGGGCGCAGGGCGGCGCCGAGATCGAGTGGTTCGTCGAACTGGATTTTGGCACCGAACCACTACGCCGCCTTGCCCTCAAGGCCGACGCCTACCACCGGCTCGCGAAGGCGACCCGGATCACCACGCCGATCCTGATCTGGACCACCACGACCCGCCGCGAGGCCAGGATCCGCGACGTGCTTGCCGAGGCGCTGCGCCACCTCGACCAGCCCGAACGGGTACCCGTCGCGACCACAGCCGCGGACCTCGCCGAACCCGACCGACACCTCGATGCCACCCTGCGCCGCTGGCTCCCCATGAACCAGACCGGCACCGGCCGGTACACGCTCGGCCACCTGGTCGGCCTCTGGCCCTACCAAGGCCCTGACAGCCCCATGCCTGTGAATGACCCGCTGCCCGGGAAGTCCAACCGCCTGCAGCCACCCCAAGCGATGCCGCCCACCAGACTCGACGGACGACAGCTCGCAGCCTGACCCCCCGCTCACCTCCCGCCGCCGTGCCAGCTGGGCGTATCGCCCAGCTGGCGTGTACGGCAGCGGTGAGGGAAGGGAGGTCGGCGGTGGCTGCGAGCCCACCGGTCCGCTGCTGGGTGGTCGTAGGAGCGCGCCGGTGCCTGCGGCAGACTGGCGCGGTGGCGGTCACGATTCATGAGTTCCTAGCCGGRCTTCGCCCGACATCGCCCGACCAGCGAGACAAGGTCGACAAGTTCGATCGGCTGATCGGTACGTGATCGGTCCGACCACTGCGCAACGTCAGCATGATCGGAGTAGTGCCATCACGACGAAGGATCCCATCCGCCTGTGATCACACAGACCGACCTTGAGTCGCGGCTGTGGGCTGCCGCTAACGCACTCCGCGGCCCCGTCGACGCGGCCGACTACAAGACGTACGTGTTCCCGATGCTGTTCTGGAAGTGGATCAGCGACACCTGGGACTACSAGCACAGGCAGGCGGTCAAGGAGTATGGCGAGGAGCTGACCAACGAGATCGAAGCCGACTACCACCGCTTCAAGCTCCCGAGGAACACCCGCTGGTCGGTGGTCACCAAGACCCAGGCCAACCTCGGCGACGCGGTTGCGAGGGCGTTCCAGCGCATCGAGCAGGCCAACCCCAGGACCCTCGTCCGGATCTTCGGCGACGCTTCCTGGGGTAACGAGGAGCGGCTGCCGCCCTCGGCTCTTCGCGGGCTGGTGAAGGCATTCGACGACATCCCGCTCGACCCGTCCACGGTCAGCCACGACCTACTCGGCGCCGGCTATGAGTACCTGCTCAAGAAGTTCGCCGACGTCTCCGGCCAGAAGGCCGGCGAATTCTTCACCCCGCGCGAGGTGGTCGACCTCCTCGTCGCCATCCTGCGACCCGAGCCCGGCGAGACGATCTACGATCCGGCCTGCGGCTCCGGCGGCATGCTGGTGGCCACTATCAACCAGGTGCGCGAGTCCGCCCAGGACCATCGCACCCTGCGCCTGTACGGCCAGGAGGTCAACCTGACCACCTCGGCGATCGCGAAGATGAACCTCTTCCTCCACGAGATCGAGGACTTCGAGATCAAGCGCGGCGACACCCTGCGCAAGCCACTCTTCAAGAAGCCCTCGGGCGCGCTGACCCAGTTCGACGTGGTCATCGCCAATCCCCCGTTCTCCCTGGAGAGTTGGGGCGCCGACCAGTGGGCCTCCGATCCTCGTGCCATCGGCGGCGTACCGCCGGCGAAGAACGGCGACTTCGCCTTCGTCCAGCACATGGTCGCCTCGATGAGGCCCGGCACCGGCCGCGTCGGCGTCGTYATGCCCCACGGCGTCCTCTTCCGTAGCGGCGCCGAGGCCAAGATCCGCCAGTCCCTGATCGAGCGAGACCTCCTCGAAGCCGTCATCGGCCTCCCGCCGAACCTCTTCTACTCCACCTCGATCCCGGCCTGCATCCTGGTCTTCCGCCGCCAGAAGCCCGCCGACCGCAAGGACAAAGTCGTCTTCATCGACGGCTCCGAACGGTTCGCCAAGGGCAAGAACCAGAACACCATGTCGTACGACGACATCAAGGCCCTCACCGATGCCTACCGCACCGAGCTCGCCGCCGACGGCCCCGAGCCCAGCGCGTACGTCCACGTCGCCGACTTCGACGAGCTTAAGGCCAACGGCTTCGACCTCAACATCGGCCGCTACATCACCAAGACCGCAGGCGAAGCGGTTGATCTCGGCACGGCGCTAGTGGCGTACGCCGATGCTCGCGCACAGCGCATCGCAGCTGAGGCCGCGATGTTCGAGCGGCTCACCGCTGCCGGGATCGACTTGACCGCCTTCGGGGTGGCCGATGGCTGAGTGGCCAGAGTCCACCTTTGGTCAGCACCTTCGCAGAGTACGGCGAAGAGTGACAGTCGAACCAGGAGTCGAGTACCGCGCAGTCTCGGTACTCAAGGACGGTCAAGGCCTCGGCCCAAAAAATTCCTTCGTCGGAGGAGAGACGAATTACTCGACCCTGTACAGGGTCCGAACAGCCGATGTCGTCCTGCGGACAATCACGGCCTTCGAGAGCCCCGTAGGCGTCGCAACATCAACACATGACGGCGCTCACGTGTCCGGGGTGTTCCTGACCTACGAGGTCGCGCGAGACTTGCTACCTGAATACCTACGCCTTGTCTTTCAGACGCCTAGGTTCTGGGGGGAGATGCAGGCCCGGGCTACTGGAACTGTTCTACGTCGGAAGACCGTTAACGACACTTCCTTCGCTGCGATCCCCATCAGGGTTCCACCGCTGGACGAGCAGCGCCGGATCGTCGACCTCGTCTCGTCTGTAGACGCCACGATCGCCGGGCTGGCCAGCGAAGCCTTGCAGGGCGAGGGGCTGGGATCTGCCTTGGCGGAGGACCTACTGCGCGACGTCGAGCGGGTCCCCGCGGACAGACACATCGTCAAGATCGATGGAGGCAAGAGCCCGCAGACGACCAACGTTGCACCGACGGCTTCCGAGGAAGGCGTCCTCAAAGTCAGCGCTGTGACACCATTCGAGTTCCTTCCTGGCGAGTCCAAAGCTTTGCTGCTGGACACGGCGCTGCCATTTTCCTCCAGGGTTCGGCCAGGTGACGTCCTCATCACCCGCGCGAATACCCCACAGAAGGTCGGCGCGGTCTGTAGAGTTCCCGAAGACGTGCGTGGTGGGCTTTTTCTCTCCGACAAGACACTTCGGCTCACGCCTGGCCCCGACTTGGACCCGGATTTCCTGGTAGTTGCCATGAGCCTCGCTTCTGCGCGAGACCATCTGACGGGTTCTGCGACCGRCACGAGCGCGTCGATGTTCAATATCAGTCAGAGCAAGATTCGTGCCACACCCATCCCCGTCCCAGAGCGGAGCGCTCAGCAGCGGATCGCCGCCACCGTGATGTCCGCRCGTCAGGTAGCTCGAGAGGTGTGGAGGGAGCATGAGCGGACCCTCACCCTGAGAGCGAGCTTGCTGACCTCTTTGCTGACGCAGGAGACCGAGATCGCCGAGGCGTACRATCGCTTCTTGGGGGAGGTCGCGTAGCGCATGGGCTGGAGCGAGGCTTCGACGATCCAAGCGGCTCTACTGGAGTGGGCGCAGGATGCCGGGTGGGAACACATATCTGGCACCGATCTGCCGCGTGCTGAGCACGAGGTCATAGTCGAGTCGTGGGTGCGGGACGCCCTGCTTCGGCACAGCCCTGGCCTGGTCAACGACGAGGAGTCGACCGATATAGTGATCGCCGAGGTCCACCGGGCGATGCTCGACGCCACCAATGGTCTGGTCGCGGCCAACGAGGCGCTGACGGTGATCCTGCGCGGGCAGCGGCCGTTCGTGACGGTGGCTGGGAAGCATGTGCCGCGGCGGTTCATCGACTTCGACGACCCGGAGGCCAACCGGCTGGTCGTGGCCGATGAGGTGACGATCAAGGGCGGGCACGAGGCGCGGCGGTTCGACGTCGTCTACTACGTCAACGGGTTCCCGCTCGTGGTGGTGGAGACGAAGACGCCGGTGAAGCAGACGGTGTCGTGGTTCAACGCGGCGAAGGATCTTTACGATGTCTACGAGGTGGAATATCCGCAGTTCTTCGCGCCGAACGTGTTCAACGTGGCGACCGAGGGACTTGAGTTACGGATGGYGCYGGTGCGCGCCGAGCCGGATCCGGAGAGCGAGTTCTGGGCGCCGTGGGGTGAGACCGGTGGTGACCCGAACCTGTCCGGGCCGGCGCGGGTCGAACGGGATGCCCGGACTCTGCTAACGCCGGCGATGGTGCTGGCGATCCTGCGGGACTTCGCCATGTACCGGCATGCCCGGGATGCCTCGGAGCAGGATGTGAAGCTTCTGCCTCGCTATCCGCAGGTCGAGGCCGCGGTCGCGATCCATGACAAGGTGCTCGCCGGTTCCAGGAACGCCCAAGGTGGCGGCGGACTGGTGTGGCATCACCAGGGGTCGGGCAAAACCGAGCTGATGGCGTTCACCGCCTCGCGGCTGTTGCGCGACCCGCAGGTCGGGGCGCCGACGGTGATCGTGATMGCGGACCGTAAGGACCTGGTCCGGCAGACCGCGGAGATGTTCCGCACCGCMGGGATGCCGACCCTTGAGGTGCCGAAGACCAAGCAGTCGCTGTGGACCGTGCTGAAGAAGCCCGGGCCGCGGGTGGTGGTGACCACGCCGCACAAGTTCGCCGAGGCCGGTCTCCTCACCGACCGGTCCAACATCATCGTGCTTGTCGACGAGGCCCACCGCTCCCAGGAGGGCACGCTCGGCGAGGCGTGGCGGAAGGCGGTGCCGAACGCGACGTTCTTCGGGATGACCGGCACCGCGGTCAAAGCCGGTGAACGGGACACGTTCAAGCTCTTCGGCAACCCCGAGGACCCCGACCTGGTGCTGTCGCGGTACACGATGGAGAACTCGATCGCCGACGGGTTCACCAAGCCCGTCATCGTCGAAGGCCGGTCGGTGAAGTTCGAGCTGAGCAAGGAGCAGCTCGACGAGGCGTTCGAGGAGCTCGCCGACGACGAAGGGCTCGACGAYGAGGCCAAGGAGTACCTCTCCGGCAAGGCCAGCCATATCGCCACCATCCTGAAGAACCCCGAGCGGGTCGCCTCGGTCTGCGCCGACATCGTCGACCACTACCTCACCTACGTGGCTCCGCTCGGGCAGAAGGCGCAGGTCGTGGCGTACAACCAGGAGCTGGTGGTGGCGTACGCGACCGCGATCCRGGCCGAACTGGACCGCCGCGCCGCGACGATGACACTGCCGGACGGGTCCAGCGCCTTGCGTGAGGTCGGCGTGGTGATGCACGTGGACAACTCCAAGAGCACMCCGTCGGCGTACAAGAAGTACCTGCTCTCCGACGAGGCCGAGGAACGGCTCAAGCGACGCTTCAAGAAGGTCGACGACCCGCTCTCGTTCGTGGTCGTCACCGCGAAGTGGATGACCGGGTTCAACGCGCCGATCGAGGCCGTGCTCTACCTCGACAAGCCGCTCAAAGCGGCCAACCTGTTCCAGACCATCACCCGTCCCAACCGGCCATGGAAGAACCCGCTGACCGGACAACGCAAGGAGTACGGCCGGGTCGTCGACTACATCGGCCTGGCCAAGGCCATCGGCGACGCGCTGCTCGGCCCCAAGACGAAGGACGGAACAGAGCCCGAGAAGCCGACCGTGYACGACGTGGCCAGCCTGGTCGGGCGTTTCATGACCGACATGACCGTGCTCACCTCGTTCTTCGACGGRATCGACACGCGTGATGCGTCGTTCACCGCGTTGGCCGAAGCGCACGAGCGGATCCCGGTCGGCAGCGAGGCGCGGACCACGTTCGTGGAGACGTTCACCGCGGTGCAGCGGATCTGGGAGTTCCTCGACCCCAACCCGATGCTGGCGCCGTTCCAGAGCACGTATCTGTGGCTGGCGAAGCTGTATGCGTCGATCCAGCCCAAGGGGCTCGACAAGGGGCTGCTGTGGGCCAAGCTCGGCGCGAAGACCGAGGCGCTGATMCACGCCCACATGGGTGACATCTCGGTGAAGCCGCTGGTTTCTCGGAACGTCACCCTGGACGYGGCCGGGATCACGCTGATCAAGAAGATCGCCGAGTCGCTCCAGGTACCGCTGCCCGTGCCCGACCCGAAGGCTGCCGGGCAGATCGTGGAGGAGATCCTCGACTCCGTCGAGGCCCGGCTCAAGCGCAGGCTCGGCCAGGACATCGAGTCCTCGGCGTACAAGAGCCTGGCCGAGCGGATCGAGAAGCTGCGGCAGCGCACCATCACCTCGGTCGAGGAGTCGCTGCAGTTCCTCGAGGACGCGCTCCAGGTCGCCCACGACGTCGTCGCTGCCGACCGCGCAGCCGAGGAAGGCACGCTCGCCGAAGACGGGCGTCTCTACGACCCAAAGATCGGGGCACTCACACAGATCGTCGAGCAGAACACCCCTGCTGGGTTGCACAAGATCGTGCCCGACATCGCCTTACGGATCGACCAGATCGTCGTTGAGGTCTCCTACACCGGCTGGACCAGCTCCGACCGCGGCGACCGGGAGGTGCGCAGGGCCATCCKCTCCACACTTAAGGACTTCAGCCTGCCCGTCACTGGCGTGCTCTTCGAGAAGACCTACGAATACGTGAAGAAGAACTACTGACGGGCTGGTGAGTCGGATATTTGGTGTCGATCAAGGTTAGTCGACAGGTCGCCTGACAGCGGCTGAACTCGTCTAACCTGCCTGCTTCTCAGGTCGGGCGGCACCGGCGGCCTTGGCGCCGAAACCGCCGGCGTCGAGGCCGCCTGGCGACCCGACCTTCACTGCAGCTGCTTCGCCAGGGAAGGCCTCAAGCGTCAGGGGGGCTTGCGGGCTCCGGGCAATGCCACTTCCACTATTTGGATCTTGGCTGGCTGTGGTGTGTCGGTTCGGGTGGATCTGCCGGGTTGACGGCATGATCCTGGGCTGTGACGGAC
>NZ_MOMD01000090.1:0-11718 GCF_001983015.1 Frankia sp. CcI156 | reverse complement strand
GTCCTGCGTCCAGGGGCCTCGAGTGCTCACCTGCTGGCGGCTACCGGAACCGAGCCTGCCTCACGGCTGCCCGGTATGTCCCATTAGGGGCCAGCCTTTGCTCTGAACCCCCGGCACGTACCGTGATCAGATCACGGCCGCTGCCATCGCTGCCCAGGTCGAACGGTCCGAGCGCGCCGATGTCGTCGCYGCGACCGGCGCGCAGGACGACCGCCCCGGCACCGTCGCCGAAGATGACCGCGTCCGAGCGGTTGGTCGGATCGACTATCGACGAATACGTCTCGGCGCCCACGACGAGGACCCGCTCGGCCGTCTCGGCGGCGATCAGACCGRACGCGGTCGCCAAGGCGTAGAGAAAGCCACTGCACACCGCGGCCACGTCGAAGGCGGCCACCCCGCCGAGGCCGAGTTTGGAAGCGACGGTCGGGCCGGTCGCCGGGCAGGGCCGGTCAGGCGTCGTCGTGGCGAGCACGAGCGCGTCGACACTGTCGGTGTCCGCGCATTTCATGGCTTTCTGTGCCGCGTAGACCGCCAGGTCCGACGTCGCCATGYCCGGCACCGCGAAATGCCGGGAGACGATCCCCGTTCGCGACCTTATCCACTCGTCCGTCGTGTCCAACCGGCCGGCCAGCTCGTCGTTGTGTACCACCCGCGGCGGCAGGTAGCTGCCGATACCGGCAATCACCGCCGACGCCGTCACAGTGGTCGCCTGCCCTCGGCACTGTTCCGACGCTTGCCATGCGCCTCGGTCTCGACCATTGAAAATCGCCCTCCTTGGTATCCGCACAGGACCGGCCAGGCAGCCGTGGCACCGTTGCGGAGAGCAATCTTCCGCAATCCGCTAACGTGCGCCTATTACGACGCCTGTGAATCGGGCCCGGCCCTCTGCTGGACACCAAAGATCGATGATAGTCGCGGCGGCCGTCTCCCTTAATTCGGCGCCAGACGCAGGTCGTCGTGGCCGCTCATCTTCCCGGTCTTCGTGACAAGGCTGGGTCGCGCCGCCGCGATAGAGCCATAGTAGGAGCGCCCTGTTGTTTCTCGATCGTGTAACCTTGTAACCTGACTTGGCTCAAGTTAGTGCGGTCCTCCCGACGGCTGGTGGATCTTGTCGCGGGCGTCGCGGAGGTCGTCGGGTAGCGGGTGGGCGGCCGTGAGGGTGTGTTCGCCGGCCTGGATCTCGACGGTGCGGTAGCGGCGTACGGTGCTGACGAACCGGCGGATCGACCAGCCGGTGGCCTGCTCGACGAGGCGGGAGATCGCGAGKGCCGCGAACACGATCGTCAGGTGGGCCTCGATCGACTCGTGTTTGTGTGGTAGATCGGCCGGGCGGCGAGGTCGCTCTTCGACATCCGCAACGACTTCTCGATGTTGTAGAGCCGGTGGTAGGAATCGAGGACGAACTCGGGTGTCGGGTCGGGCAGGTTGGTGATGTAGCCCTCGAAACCCGGCCAGGGCCCGTGCCCGGGTTTCGAGGGTTCGGTTGACGGACTTGTCCGCGCCGGTGAGGCGGACGAACCGGTCGCGCTTGACCGGGATCTTCCCGGCGACGGCCTTCTCGGCCTTGGCGACCTGCTCGTCGATCCCGCGCAGGGTGCGCCGCGCACGGTGAGCCTTGTACTGGTAGTAGATGACCTGGCCAGAGGGCGACGCTGGTCGGTCGCGCCGGCGGGCCAGGGCTGGGTGAAGATCTGGCCGTCGGGGATGTCCTCGCCGGGATGGTTGCGCCGCCACGCGGCGACGATGTAGGGAACCTCAGGGAGCTTCATGCCGAGTATGAAGGAGAGGCCTTCGGCCTCGATCGCCTTGCGGTTCGCCTCGGAGATCATGCCGGCGTCGGCGACCATGGTGACGTCGGGCAGCTGGTGGGCGGCCATGAACGCCCGGATCACGGGCAGCATCGTGTGGGTCTCGGCCTTGTTCCCCTCGAACGCGTCGACCATGAGCGGGAAGCCTGAGGCGTCGGTGAGCAGCCCGATCGTGATCTGCGGTTTCAGGCGGCGTTCCTTCGATTAGCCCGGCTCGCGGAACCCGTCGCCCTCGTCGGTCTCGAAGTAGAGCGTGGAGACGTCGTAGCGCAGCAGCGACGCCGGTCCCAGCGCCGCGTGCGCCGCGGCCCGGCGCGACAGTGACTGCCGCCAGGCGTCGATCCCGTAGACCGGCAGCCGCCGCTTGACCGTCGCATAGGAGGCCGGCTCGATCCCGGTCTCCTCCAGGACCCGCAGGCTGTCCTGCTTGGACGTCGGCTCGATGATCCGCGCCAGCACGAGGTGGCGGAACACCTCGTCGCCCTCGGCCGCCTCGCTGAACCCCAGCAGGTCGTAGGCACGACTGAGCGCGTCCCACAGCGCGGCGGACCGCGTCGACGTGATCGGCAGCGGCCCACCCGCAGGTGGCGCGTCGTCCAGGCCCAGGTCAAGCTCGCCCTGGCCGCGGGCCAGCGGCTGCCGCGCCACCGCGCGCAACGCYTCGAGCGCCGCGTCGTCGTGCGCCGAGCCGATGTGCTCCAGCTCCAACGAGCCCCCGCGCGACGAGTACACGATCTGCACCGCCCGCGCCCCGGACTTCGTCTTCACCGTCCGCAACTACAGAGAAACCCGGCCCAGCGTAGAGCCGACGTGTTAGTGCGGACTTTTCACCACCTAGCGACACAACACCGCAGGTCACAGACCTGAAATCTTGTTAAAGCGATCAACGTGAGTCAAGTCAGGGCCGGGGCGCGGTGCCGCGATAGAGCCATAGTAGGAGCGCCTTGTTGTCTCTCGATCGTGTAAGCCTGGCGACCGCGGAGCGGGAGCCGCGCATCTCGCACGCAGGAGGGAACAGAGAATGGTGCTCGCAGGGCGCGTCGAGAGCGTCGGTTTTCTGGGCACGGGTTCTAGTCTACCGAGGCGCCGAGTCTCAAACGCGGACGTGGCCGATGTGCTCAATGTCCAGGAGAACTGGATCGAGGCCCGGACAGGTGTCCGGGAACGGCGTTTCGTCGCAGGCGAGAGCAATACTGATCTCGCTGTGGGGGCTGCGGCGATGGCCATCGAGGAGGCCGGCGTCGCCGCCGCCGCGATCGACGCTGTGATCGTTGCAACATCCACACCCGACCGCTTCATACCGCCGACAGCTCCGATGGTGCAGGCGAGGCTCGGCGTTCGAGGCGCGGTTTCGTTTGATGTCAATGCGGCATGCGCGGGCTTCCTGTACAGCATCGAGATCGCGCGATCGCTCATACTTTCTCGGACGATCCGCGGACACGCGCTCGTGATCGACAGCGATGCGTACTCGCGTGTGCTGGATCCGGCCGACCGGCAGACGTACGCGATTTTCGGAGATGGCGCGGGTGCCGCCGTTCTCGGCTTCTCGACGTCCGGTCGCGGGATCCTCGGCAGCCGATTCAAAACAGACGGCGACCTGGCCGAGATCGCCGTCGGTGGCCCACGACTGCCGCTTTCGCACGAGCAGATCGACAGTGGTGAACACTACGCAAAGATGGTCGGCCACAAGGTGGCTTCGGTCGTTCGCGCCGAGTTTCCCGTGATGGTCAGAGAGGTCATCGAGGAGCATGATCTGACGCTGGACGAGATCGATCATGTCGTGTGTCACCAGGCGAACCCGCGGCTCGTCCAGGAGTGCGCCCTGAGCGCGGGGTTCTCGCCGAAACAGCTGGTGGTGATCGGTGATCGCCTCGGGAACACGGCGGCCGCTTCAGTCCCGATCGGACTGAACACCGCGGTACGCGATGGTCGTATCCACTCCGGCGACACGGTTCTGATGATGTCCTTTGGCGCGGGAATGACCTGGGGATGGTCGCTGGTCACGTGGTGACCGGAAACGGCCCGTAACCCGGAACGAGAGGGGAGCAGCAAGGTGGATATGGCGTGGAAGTCGTCCCAACTGAAACTCAGAGGAAACTTCTTCGATTTTGGGAAGTCCGCCGTGGCGATTAGCAGCCAGGCCCGTGACCGCGACAGCTCCTTCGACCGCGCGCTGTGGGGCGAGCTTGCTCGGAGCCGTTTCTGGCACGTGGCCGTTCCTACGGAGTTGGGCGGCGACGGCGGAGACCTTGCCGACTACATGGCGGCCCTGGAGGGGCTCACCCTCGGCTCGAACGATCCGGGGTTCCTGGTGTCCGTCGGGGCGCACGGCGCCGTTATCCAGCTGTTGCTCCGGTACGGCACCCCAGAGCAGCAGCGACGCTACCTGCCCGGTCTGATGGCCGGCCAGGTGGGCGCGACGGCCGCCACCGAACCGACCGGCGGCTCGCATGTCGCGGCGGTCCGCACGACCGCGCGGCCGGTTGCCGACGGCCAGTACGAGCTCAGTGGCCACAAGTGCCACATCACCAACGCGCCAGAGGCCGACGTCGTAGTGATCGTCGGGCGGGTGGCCGGCGTCGGGAAGCGCGACATCACGCTCTTCCTGATCGAGCGCGGCCAGCCCGGCGTCGAGTTCGGCGTGAACGAGGATCTGATCGGCCTGCGCACCAGCCCGCTCGGGCCTATCCGGATGCGGGACGCGTCGGTCGACACAGAAAGCGTTCTGGGCGGGGTCGGCGGCGGCATGGCGATCCTGCACTGGTGCCTCGCGCTCGACCGGCTGAGCTTCGGAATTATCGCGGCCGCGCACATGGAATCCCTGCTGCCCGTCGCGCTCGACCGTGCGAATACGCGCGAGGCATTCGGGACGACGATCTCAGAGCACCAGTACATCCAGGATAAGCTGGTGCGGACGAAGGTGGCGGTCGAGGCATCCCGCGCGTTGTCCTATGTGACGCTCGATGCATTGCGGTGCCAGGACCCGCGGGCGGGGACATTGGCCTCCTGTACAAAGCTGCTGTCCGCTCAGGGCATTGTCGAGGYCGGGCTGGAGATCGTGCAGCTCTTCGGGCATCTGGGCTGTGACCGTGAGGTCGGAATCGAGCGGCACCTTCGTGACGCCGCCGCGTTCCGCATCGCCGGCGGCACGGATGAGATGCAGAAGAAGAATATCTTCAGCCAGTTGGGGCGGGAGTATGGCGACAATTGGCTGAGGGCCGGCTCGGAAGTCTGACAGACGGAGGTGTCGAACCATGACCAGGACCCTGGCGGCGACAGTGACGAAAGAAGTGTCACCGGCCGACTCCGCCGAACGGTGGGGAAACAGTGGACTCGACGTGCTCTCCACGCCGGCGATCCTCGGCGAGATCGAGCGAATGTGTGATGCGGTCATGAAGCCGCGTCTTGCCGACGGTGAGATGACGGTAGGTGTCTCAGTGACGATGCGCCACCGGCTGCCCGTTCGAGTGGGTAAGCACGTGGAGTACCGGGTGACCGCCGGCGACTTCGCCAGGAAGATGGACTTCTCCTTCGAGGTCAGAAACCTCGACGACGAAATTGTGTGCGATGGCACCCACAGGCGGGCGGTAATCATCAGTGCGGACTTCATGCGTCGCCTTGCCGGCTCGACGCCCTAGTTTTCCGCTCCGAGACTCGAAGGAGACTTCGATGACTGTCATGGCGCCGGACCTGCTTCATCTCACGTTCTGGGACTCCCCGCAGGAGGAGAGGAACGAGGTCTTCGCCCGACTGCGATCCGAGAAGCAGCCAGTTTTCTGCCCGACGCCGGACGGCGCTGGGTTCTATGCTCTCACCCGGCATGCTGACATCAGCATCGCGAGTAGCAACCCCGCCGACTTCAGCTCGGAACCGGTCGCGACGAGTCTGGACGACCTGCCTGAGGAGGTCCAGGAGTTCGCCGGCTCCATCATCAGCCTCGATGCCCCCAGGCATACTCGTCTGCGTCGTATCGCGGCCCGGGTGTTCACCCCTCGGATGGTCACCGACATGACTGCCGCAGTCGGGGAAATCGCCGAGAGAATCGTCGATGATCTCGAGGACGCGCGGACGTGCGACTTCGTCGAGACCGTGGCGGCACCGATGCCCATGCGGGTGATGCGGCTGATTCTAGGCGTTCCAGAGGAGCTGGAGAAGGATCTCTTCAACCTGACCGACATGATTCTCGCGGCCGGCGACCCGGAGTATTCCGAGGTGGCCGGCGGCGGCCGCGCGGAGACGCTGGTGCGAAAGTACCGGCAACTGCATGCTCTGATGCATCAGCTTGCCGAGGAGCGCCGCCAGGATCCGCGTGACGACCTCATCACAAGGTTGATCAACGCCAATGTGGACGGGGACCACCTGACGCGCGATGAGCTAGGCAAGTTCTTCACCCTGCTTATCGTCGCCGGCGCCGAGACCGCGCGCAATGCGCTGTCCCACGCCCTCGCGCTGCTCACGGAGCACCCCGAGCAGCGCTCGACGCTGCTCGGGGATCTCCCGGGGCGGCTGCCAGGCGCGGTCGAAGAGGTGATCCGCTACGCGACGCCGACCACCTGGATGCGCAGGACGCTGGTCCGACCGGCCGAGCTGTCGGGGAACGTCTACCAGCCGGGCGATCGAGTGGTGATGTTCTACAATTCGGCGAATCGGGACGCCGCGGTGTTCGACGCGCCGGACAGGTTTGACATCACCCGTGATCMGAATCCGCACCTCGGATTTGGCGGCCCTGGGCCGCACTGGTGTCTGGGCGCGCATCTCGCGCGTCATGAGATCACCATCATGCTCAAGGAGCTTCTGACCAGACTGCCAAACGTCCACGTCAGCGGCCCGGCCGTTCGCCAGCGGTCCAGTTTCTCGAATGGCATCAAAGAACTGCCGTGCTCATTCTAGTGTCCTGAGTCGTAGATTCGTGGGCGGATAGAATGGGCTGGTGCCTGGCCCGAGCGCGGAACCCATCGAGTTGTCGGCTGCCGAGCGTGCGGTGCTGGAAGGGTGGGCTCGGCGGCGCACGACCGCGCAGGCGCTGGCGTTGCGCTCGCGGATAGTGCTGGCCTGCGCGGAGGGTGGGACGAACGCGGGGATCGCGACCGAGTTCGGGATCACGCGGGGGACGGTCGCGAAGTGGCGGAGCCGGTTCGCGGTCGACCGGTTGGAGGGCCTGTCGGACGAGGCGCGTCCAGGGGCGCCGCGCAAGGTCACCGACGCGCAGGTCGAGGCGGTGATCGGAAGGACGTTGGAGGAGAAGCCACCGAACGGTGACACCCACTGGTCGTCGCGGTCGATGGCGAGGGCCAGCGGGTTGTCGCAGTCGAYGGTGTCGCGGATGTGGCGGGCGTTCGGGTTGAAACCGCACCTGGTCGAGACCTGGAAGCTGTCCACCGACCCGCTGTTCGTGGACAAGGTCCGTGACGTGGTCGGGGTCTACCTGGACCCGCCGGAGAAGGCGATCGTGCTCTGCGTCGACGAGAAATCCCAGGTGCAGGCGCTGGACCGTACCGCACCGGTGCTGCCGCTGATGCCGGGTACGCCGGAGCGGATGACCCACGACTACGTCCGCCACGGCACGACGAGCCTGTTCGCCGCCCTCGACCCGACGTCGGGGGCGGTGATCGCGCAGACCTACCGGCGGCACCGCCATCAGGAGTTCCTGCGTTTCCTCAAACTGATCGACTGCTCGGTCCCGAAGGGCTACGACCTGCACCTGGTCCTGGACAACTACACCACCCACAAGACCCCGGCGGTGAAGAACTGGCTGCTGCGCCACCCCCGCTTCCACCTGCACCTTCGCCGCGGCGACATCGAGGCGTTCCTGAACCGGCTGGCCTACCTGGAGTCGATCGGTACGATCACCGGCGACGCGCGGATCCGCACCTGCCGCGAGGTCCGCACGGTGCTGACCCGGATCCGCGCGCTCGGCCTGACCCGCCCCGGCGGGCTCGCGAGCGGACTCGGGGACGACTTCGCCGTCCACCGCGACGACATCCCCGCCCAGCCGGAGCCCGCCGAGCCGCACCGCGACCTCCCCCCGGAGATCATGCGGCAGGTCTGCGACCAGCTCGACAGCCTCACCTCGGCGGAGATGCGCACCGCGTTCTCGCTCGCGATCGACACCGGCCGCCGCCCCGAGGAGATCGCCGCCCTCGGCTTCGACTGCCTGACCCGCGATGCCGACGGTGCGCCGCTGCTCATCTACACCAACCACAAAGGTCACCGGCTCGGCCGACGCCTCCCGATCGGCGAGAACACCGCCGACCTGGTCGTCACCCAGCAACGGCGGGTTCGCGGCCGTTTCCCGGACACCCCGATCGCCGAACTCGCGCTGCTGCCGACCGACCGGCGCAACCCCGCCGGCCGCCGGCCGATCACCGCGTTCAGCCTGTCGTTCCACCACCGGACCTGGGTCAGCCGGATGCCGACCCTGACCACCAGCGACGGAGTCGAGTTCGACAGGAGCAGGATCGTGCTCTACGCCTACCGGCACACCTACGCCCAGCGGCACGCGGACGCCGGCGTCCCGATCGACGTGCTGCGCGAGCTGATGGACCACCGCAAGTTCGACACCACCCGGCAGTACTACCGCGTCGGCGAACAGCGCCGCCGCGAGGYCGTCGACCGGCTCACCGCCCTGCAGTTCGACCGGCACGGCAACCGCGTCTGGCAACAGGCMCAAGCCCTCCTCGACACCGCCCACGCCCGCCGGGCCATCGGCGAGGTCGCCGTTCCGTTCGGGATCTGCGCCGAGCCGTCTAACGTCACCGCCGGCGGCCAGGCCTGCCCCTACCGGTTCCGCTGCGCCGGCTGCGACCACTTCCGCACCGACGTCTCCTACCTGCCCGAGCTGACCAGCTACCTCGACGACCTGCTGCGCACCCGCGAACGGCTCCTCGCCGCCGCGGACGTCGACGACTGGGCGAGAGCCGAGGCCATGCCCTCCGACGAGGAGATCACCCGCATCCGCCGGCTGATCGGCCGTGTCAGCGCCCGCCTCGACGAGCTCACCGCGCCCGAACGCACCCAGATCGACGACGCCGTCGCGACCGTTCGCCGGCACCGCGCCGCGCTGCTCGGCATGCCCCGCCTGCGCGCCGGAGCCGTCCCCACCGGCCAGGCGACGCCATGACCACCCCGCGCACCGCGGCCATGGCCCAGGGCCGGCGCGCGGACACCGACCGGCGCCGCCAGCGCGTCCAGACCGCCCTCACCAGCGCCCACGCCGCCGGCAAGGAGATCACCATCAGCGGCATCGCCCGCGCCGCCGGCGTCGACCGGACCTTCCTCTACCGGCACCGCGACCTGCTCGAACAGGCCCACGCCCTCGAAGCCCAGCCCGCCCCCAACCCCAGCGCCGGACCCACCGTGACCCGAGCGTCCCTGCAGGCCGACCTACTCGCCGCCCACGAACGCGCCATCCGCCTCGCCACCCGCATCCACCAACTCGAAAACCGCCTGTCCGGCACCCTCGGTGAACAGACCTGGCGCGAGTCCGGACTCGGCGCACCCGCCGACATCGACACACTCAACGCACGAATCATGAACCTCGAGCAGCACGTCGTCGACCTACGCCTCCAACTCGCCGAACGCGACCAGGACCTCACCGCCGCCCGGCAAGCGAACCGCGAAATGATAACCCGCATCAACACCCCGCCGACGAGCCGATAAAAACCCCGGCGCGTCACCCTTGCACCACACCTGTTGCAGAACATACCTTCAAGTCAACAGCCCCTGAGCTGCGCAAACGCAGAGATCAGGCGCCCGGACCAGCGTCCGACCCCCAGAGAAACGCCGCCACTCCACCCTGCGCTACCAAACCCCCGAACAGGCCGAAAACCTCTACCACGCGACTATCGCAACTATTGCGGACGCCGCATAAGAAGGATAAGGTCCCTACTATGCAGGTGTCCGAGAAACGGGGCTCACCTCAGGCCACGGCACGTCGGCATAACGAAGACGTCACCATAAGACGCGCTGCACACCCAGGACGACACCGCGACCTGGCTCGTCGACCACGGAGCGCACTACCTGCTGATTGTGGAGGCGAACCGGCCGACGCTGCTGGCCCAGCTGGCGACCCTGCGCTGGACGAAGGTCCGCACCACGTCGCGGACGAGAAGCCGCAGCCACGGCCGCGTCGAACGCCGGACCGTGCAGGCCACCGAGGTCCGCGCCGGGATCGGCTTCCCCCACGCGGTCCAGTCCGTCCGGATCATCCGCCACCGCCGGCCCCTGGCCCGGCGGCCCAGCCACAGCCGAAACCGTCCACGCGGTCACCAGCCTGCCCACGCACCAYGCCAGCCCGAGGCTGCTCGCCGAACTCGCCCAAGCGCACTGGGCCATCGAGAACCGCCTCCACTGGGTCCGCGATGTCACCTACGACGAGGACAGACACCGCGCCCRCACCGGAAACGCGCCGCAGGTCATGACCAGCCTCCGCAACCTCGCGATCACCATCCTGCGCCTTACCGGCGCGAAGAACATCGCGAAGGCCCTACGCCACCACGCCCGCCACCCCGARCGACCCCTCGAAACAATCAAGAAGGCCGGTTGCTAACCAGCAACTTTGCCGCCGCCCTGGGCCCCCACCCGCTCGTCACCAGCGCTTCGGCCGGCAGGTCGAACAACCTGCGCCACGGGCCGTGACCCTTGGCCATCCAGCTGGCAGACTTGGGCCATGCATTTGGTGGGTGCTGACGAGGTGCAGCAGGCCGTGGCCGAGATGGTGCGGGTACTGGCCCCTCATGACGAAATCGACTGGCACATACCCGCGGGTTCCCTGGAGTGGACCTGCTGGACTACCGCTGCGCACGTGGTCCACGACCTCGCGGCTTATGCTGTACAGCTCACAGCCCAGAGCGACGAGAAATACCTGCCCTTTGACCTGACAGTTCGGCCGGGCGCGTCGCCGCGACAGATTTTGCGACTGGCTAGGGTGTGCGGCTGTCTGCTCGGCGCGGCGGTGTCGGGAGCCGCGCCGGAGGTCCGCTCCTGGCACTGGGGGGCCACCGATCCCAGCGGCTTCGCCGCGCTGGGCGTCTGCGAGACCCTGGTCCACACCTACGACATTACCCAGGGTCTGGAAATCGCGTGGTCGCCTCCCGAGCCGCTGAGCGTCGCCATCCTCGGACGGCTTTTCCCTGACGCTCCGGAAGGTGACCCGTCCCGGGCACTGTTGTGGTGCACGGGACGGATTGACCTCCCTGGCCGACCCCGCGTCACCTCTTGGGTTCTGAGGACCGCCGTCGCCTGACTCGATGCGGGTGTCCTGTTTCCGCGCGCTAAGTGGTTGAGCCTGGAAGTCCTTTGGGGGTGCAGTGATCAGCTGGGTTCGGTGGGGAGGTGGACGGTGCAGGCGGTGTCGAGGGCGTCCTGGGGGCTACCGGCGAGGTAGCCGGTGAGCAGGGCGGCTTCCTGGTAGCGGTTGTGGGCGGCGGAGTAGATCGCGAAGCCGAACGAGTGGGCTGACCCGCCGTAGCGCAACCGGCACAGGGGGATCTCCTCGCCGTCGGGCAGGACGCCGGCGACGTAGGCGAACGCGCCACGGTAGGTGACCTCGGTGCGGGCGAGTTGCGGCCAGCGCTGCTCCGCATGATCGAGCAGGCGCAGCCGGATCGAGGACGTCGTGGACTCGGGGATCACCGTCATGCCCACCAGTCTGCCGGCACCCGGCAGATCGCTACGATCATCCCGCCGTCGCCGTGGACGCCCACCCCGCCTGCTCCCGGAGTGCGTGATGCCGTCACCCCGCGTTGCCGTACCCATAGACCTGACCGCGAGCGAACGCAGACGGCTCAAGGCCCGCGTGAACGGGCGCAGGACGCCGTACCGGGACTGGTAGCGGTCAACGATCGTGCTGGACGCGGCCCGCGGCTACTCCAACACGCGGATAGCCCGGCGACTGTGCGTGACCGAGGAC
>NZ_MOMD01000010.1:0-18245 GCF_001983015.1 Frankia sp. CcI156 | reverse complement strand
TGATAGAACCGCACCCCCGACATGTCGTTACCACCCGCGATCCGCAACGCCTCCAGAACCCGCAGCACCCCCATCCCCGTCGTCTCCCCGGTCAGCTCCGCCTGCTTCCACGACAACCCCACGAACGAGATCGCCCCCAGGTTGTACACCTCGTCCGGCTGCGAGATCTCCACCGCCCCGATCAACGACGGAAGATCCGTCAGATCCCCCTCCAACAACACCACCCCCGGCACCAGCCGCTCCACCGTCGCCACCTTCGGGTTCGACTGCCCCCGCACCAACCCGAACACCTCATAACCCTTCGCGGTCAGCAACTCRCCCAGATACAACCCGTCCTGACCGGTAATCCCGGTAATCAGCGCGCGAGGCACGTCGAATCCTYTCGTCGAAAAAATCTTCGGCCGGGTTCCCAGCTATTCAGGAACCCAGCCGGGCCGGGCTTCGCGGTACCTCGGCACCGAGCGCGTCAGCGGCCGCGAGGGTCGCCCGGCTCGAGGCGAGCAGCTCCGCGGTGACACCGGTGTCGCTGCCGCGGCACATCCGCAGGAAGGCCGCCGCGGCGGCGTGATGCCCCTTGTCCTGCGGCCCCTTCCAGGTGGAACGTCCATCGATCACCAGTTCGCGGTAGTCGTCGATGCGGACGTGCCGGCTGCCCGCCAGCGCCTCGAGGTGCTCCTTACGCACTCCGCGGGGACGGGCGGAACTGTAGGAGATGGCAGACAGGGAACCGTCGGCATGCCGGAGCGTGACCGCCACATCGGGAGCAAGCAACAGCTCGGCCTCCCGCCCGGCGAGCGCCGTCACCGTGTCCACCTCGCTGCCGGCGAGCGCGGCACAGGTGTCGACGAAATGGCAGACCTCACCGAGCAGCCGGCCACCCTGGACCCGGTCGTTGTACCAGTGGTCGGCCGGCACCGGCCCGGCGGCGATCCGATAGCTCAACGTGAGAGGACCATCCCGGTCGGCCAGCGCCGCGCGAGCTGCGGTGACCGCCGGGGAAAAACGCCGGTTGTATCCGACGACAAGCACCCCGCCGCCGGTCGCCGCCGCCTTCTCCACCCGGTTGAGCTCGTCGAGGCTCAGCGCGAGCGGCTTCTCGCACCATACGTGCCGACCGCGTTCCAGGGCCCGGGCGGCGAGGTCGGCATGCGTCGCATGCGGCGTCGCGATGACGACCACGTCGACGTCGTCGTCGTCCAGCACGGCGTCGGCGCCGGCCACCGCCCCGGCGAACCCGTGCCGGTCCGCGAAGGCCCTGGCCGACCGGCCACCGGCGGAGGCCACCGTGACCAACTGGTCAAACCCGGCCGCCCGGAAGGCGGGCAGCAGAACCGATCCGGAGAACGTCCCGGCCCCGATCCAGCCGACCCGGCTGCCCCGACGTCCCGCTGGGGCGGATCGCTGGCGGGGCACCCGCGGCCGCGGGCTGACCGACCGGTCCCGGGTCGGGCCCGCGCTGTGCGCCAGTGCAGCCCCGGCCACCGCGGACCCGACCCGTTCGGACCCGACCCGTTCGGACCCGACCCGTTCGGACCCGACCCGTTCGGAGGCAGCCGACGCCGGGTAGTCGAAACGGATCCCCAGGTACGGCTCGCTGCGGGTGGCGACGATCTCGTAGGCCCGCGGCGCCGCGTCGATCGGAAAGGCGTGGGTGACAAGATCATCAACTCGCAGCCGGTCGGCCGCGAGCAGGTCGAGCACGGCCTCCTGGTTGCGTCCCTCGGTCCAGCGGACCTGCCCGGCCGGGTAGTCAACCCCCCACTCCTCGTAGCCACGCTCGTACCGGCCCGGTCCGTAGGAGCGGGCGAAGCGCAGCGTCAGCTCCTTGTCGTAGAACGGCGCGCGAAGCAGGCCCAGTCCGACGTCACCCACCACGACCAACTGCGCCCGGTCCCGGGCCAGCGCGGTGGCCCGCATGACCGGTTCCGCCGAGCGACCAGCGGCGCAGATGAGGACCGCGTCGGCACCACGGCCCCGGCTCCATGCGCGGACCGCGGCGGTGGTGGCCTCGCCGGACTCCCGCAGCGCACGGACACCGCTCGCCTCGGCGGTGACCAGCGGCAGATCGGCAAGGTCGATGCCGGCGACGTCACATCCGCTGGCGAGCCCGAGCCGGGCTGCGAGCTGACCGACCAGCCCCAGCCCGACGACCACCACCTTCGCCCCGGGGCCCACCTCCGCCAGGCGCAGCCCGTGCAGGGCGATAGAGCCGATCGTGGCGAACGCCGCCGCCCCCGGGTCGACCCCGCCCGGCACCCGGGCGCAGAGCAACCCGGGAACGGCCTGGAACTCGGCGTGGTTGGCGCGCCCGGCCCCACCCGTGGCGACGAGGTCACCGGGGCGGATGCGGTCAACCGCGGAGCCCACCTCGACGACGCGACCACATCCGCTGTAGCCGAGGGGAACGTCGGCGCCGAGCCGGTCCCGGACCGAACGCGCGGCCGGGATGAGACCGTCGGTCCTCGCCTTCTCCGCGACCTTGCGGACAAGGTCCGGGCGGGCCCGCGCCTTGGTCAGCAGCCCGGAGCGGGCGAGCGTGGTAACGGCACGTTCCGTGCCGGCGGACACGATCGTCGCAACGGTCGCCACCAGCACCTCGGTCGGACCGATGACCGGCACGGGAACGTCGACGACGCGCACCGCCCCGCCGGACGCCGCCTGTACCACCTGCTTCACCACGCCACCTGCTTCACCACGCCACCTGCTTCACCACGCCACCTGCTTCACCACGCCACCTGCTTCACCACGCCACCAGGGCGCCGCCGCGCCGGCCGACGGTCGGCGCCGGCAGGTGGACCCGCACCCACGCGCGGACCCGTACCGGCGTGTCGGCCCGAGTCTTCGGTACGACCGGGGGAAGTGAGGGCGTCGGGGGCGCCCACGCTCGCATCATGCTGCGCAGTGTAGTTGATGCATTACATTCAGCGATGAACATCGGCCTCGCCCATTCGAAGTGTCAGACCCGGAGGAACGGCATGCTCGAAGCGTCGGCCGCCGCGTGCATCGTCACCCTCGCGGCGACCCCGATCGTCATCGTCGGCATGCGTCGGATGGCGGCGATCGACGAGGTCACCGCGCGGTCCTCGCACCAGGTCCCGACCCCGCGTGGCGGCGGTATCRCAGTCGTCCTCGGGCTGTTCGCGGGCATCGGCCTGGCGGTGTGCATCCCTGGGCCCGGCGACGCCCGCGACCTGCTGTCGTTGACCATCGGCATCGCCCCGTTCGGCCTGATCGGACTCGTCGAGGACCTCAGCGGCATCGCTCCGCCGCGCCGGCTGGCCCTGCACGTCACCGCGGCCGTCGTCGCGGTGACGGCGGTGYGCGGGGCGGTGCTCGACGACCCGGTTCCGAGCGGCACAACCGTCCTGCTCGTCACGATCATCGCACCGGTCTGGATCACCGCGTTCGTCAACGTCTTCAACTTCATGGACGGCATCAACGGCATCTCGGTGACGACGGCGGTCCTGGCCGGGGCGGCGTTCACGGTGCTCGGAGCCGTCCAACACGTGGACGCGATCACGACCGGCGGTGCTCTCACGGCGGCCGCGGCGCTCGGTTTCGGCCCGTTCAACTTTCCTCGGGCCCGCATCTTCCTCGGGGACGTGGGCAGCTATTCGCTGGGAGCCGCGATCGCGCTCCTGGCGGTGCGGGCGGTCCTGGCGGGAATACCGGTGGAGACCGCCTTGGCACCGACGGCGCTGTACCTGGCCGACACCGCCTGGACTCTGCTACGCCGGGTGCGGGCGAAGGAACAGTGGTACCTGCCCCACCGCACCCATGCCTACCAGCGACTCACCACCGCCGGGTGGTCACACACCCGGGTGACCGGGCTGGTTGGCGTCCTGACGGCGGTCCTCGTCGCCTTGGGATTCGCCGCGGACGGACCACTGCCCGTTCGCCTGCTCGCCGACACGGCGGCCGGGCTGGTGCTCCTCGGGTACCTGAACGCTCCACAGCGCGTCGCGGCGGGACGGGACTCCGCCCGCCACTCGCGCGCCGTTCCCGCCCGCCCGCACCCGTCCCCCATGCCGGCCGCGTCCCCCATGCCGGCCGCGTCCCCCACACCGGCCGCGTCCCCCACACCGGCCGCGTCCCCCACACCGGCCGCGTCCGGAGTCGCGGCGATCCCGTCGCAACGCCGGCCGACGAACCCGGACAGGACAGACCRGACCGACGGGACCCGGCCACTGGGGGATGCCGGTCGAAGCCACTGATCGGCTCGTACCCCGCGACCGCCAGGCGGCCGACAACGACGACGGATGGCAATGAGATCGATACGAAGCGCGACACACGCGATGCGACATCGCCTACGTTTAGTCACTCACAGAATACAATACATTACTCATGGTGAAGTATGTAAAGGGCGACTGGAGGTCGAGGTCGGTGGTCCCCTCTCCTGTCCGGTCGCGCGTCCTGCTGGTGACGCACTACTTCCCCCCGGAGACCGGAGCTCCCCAGTCCCGGTTGTCGGAGACGGCACGCGCGTGGGCGGCGAACGGGCTCGACGTCACCGTACTCACCGGCATGCCGAACCACCCGACGGGCAAGATCCCTGCCGCCTATCGCGGCGCCTGGCTGCGGACCGAGCGGGTCGACGGGTACCGCGTCGTACGCACCTGGCTCTATGCCACTCCCAACGAGGGGATCGCCCGCAAGACCCTCGGTCATCTGTCGTTCATGGTCACCAGCGTCCTGCTCGGCGGCCGGCCCGCCGGCCCGGCCGACGTGGTGGTGGTGTCCTCGCCGACCTTCTTTCCCCTCGGCTCGGCCTGGCTGCTCGCCAGGCTGCGCGGCGCCCGGCTGGTTGTGGAGGTCCGCGACCTGTGGCCGGCCATCTTCGAGCACCTCGGCGTCCTCACCGACCGGCGGGTCCTCGGCGTTCTCGAACGCCTCGAACTCGCCGCCTACCGGGCCGCCGACGCCGTTGTCACGGTGACGGAGGGGTTCCGGGAGGACATCGTGCGACGAGGCATCGCGCCGCGCAAGGTGCACGTGATTCCCAACGGCGTGGACCTCCGCCGGTTCCACCCGACGACCGCGGCCTCGGCCGACATCCGGGCCTGGCTGGGCGCCACCGACGGCGACACCCTCGTGCTCTACCTCGGCGCCCACGGCATCTCGCACGGACTGACCTCGATCGCCGACGCGGCCGCCCGGGTGACCGGCCGGCCGATCCGGTTCGCCTTCGTCGGTGAGGGGGCCGAGAAACGCAGGCTCGTCGGGCACGTCGAGAGCCTGGGACTGGCCAACACGGTGCTGCGCGACGGGGTTGCCCGCGAGGAGGTACCCGCCGTCGTCGCGACCGCCGACATCTGCGTTGTCCCACTGCGGGACGTGCCGATGTTCGACACGTTCATCCCATCGAAGATGTTCGAGTTCCTCGCCGCGGGCCGCCCGGTGATCGGGGCGGTCCGCGGCGAGGCGGCCCGGATCCTCCTTGCCGCCGGGCAGATGGTCGTGCCCCCCGAGGACTCGGCCGCGCTGGCGGAGGCGATCCTGGTCCTGGCGGCGGACCCGGACCGCCGGGCGCGGATGGCCCGCGGCGGGCGGGCGCACGTCGAGGCCCACTACGATCGCGACGATCTGGCCCGCCGGTACCAGACGCTGCTGTTCGACAACGCACCGTTCCCGGCGCCGCCTCCACCGACGACCCTTTCCCCACCGGTGCAGGTACCTGCACCGGTACCTGCACCGGACGTGGTCGCATGAGGTTCCTCATCACCGGTGGCACCGGTTTCCTCGGAAGCCGGGTGGTCGACCGGGCGCTCGCGGACGGACACCGGGTCGTCGGGCTGGCGCGCAGCGACGCGGCGGCGACGAAGCTGCGCCGACACGGCGCGGGGACTGTGCGCGGTGACCTCGACGATCCGGCGACGTTGCTCCCGGCGTTCCGCGAGGCGAACTGCGAGGCGCTGATCAACATCGCCTCACTCGGGTTCGGCCATGCGGAGACGATCGTGACCGCCGCCCGTGCGGCCGGCATTCGCCGGGCCGTCTTCCTTTCCACCACCGGGATCTTCACCACGCTCGATCCACCCTCGAAGCGGATCCGGGTAGCGGCCGAGGGGACCATCGCGGCGAGCGGGCTGGACTGGACGATCATCCGACCGACGATGATCTACGGGGGTCCCGACGACCGGAACATGGCCCGGCTGCTGGCGCTGCTCCGGCGCGTTCCGGTGCTGCCGGTCCCCGGCGGGGGGCATCATCTGCAGCAGCCGGTGCACGTCGAGGACCTGGCCCGCACCGTGCTGCGCGCAACGACGACCGCGGCGGCGATCGGACGCGCCTATGACGTCGCCGGGCCGGAGGCATTGACGTTCCGGCAGGTCGTGATCACGGCCGGCGCCGCCGTCGGCCGGCGGGTGATCTGCGTGCCCGTGCCGGTCCGCCCCGTCATCGCCGTGACCCGCGCCTACGAGCGGCGGGTGTCCTCGCCAAGGTTGAAGGCCGAACAGATCGCCCGGCTCATCGAGGACAAGGCGTTCGCGATCGACGCGGCCCGCCGCGACCTGGACCATCGTCCGCGGCCGTTCGCGGCCGGTATCGCGGCGCAGGCCACCTCATCACCCTATCGGGTGACCCCAAGCCGCTCTCCCGACCGAACGGAGACCCGGATGTTCCGGATCGACCAGGCCACCCAGCTGCTCCAGGACCTCCAACGGATCGCCAGGGTGGCTGGTCCCCCGACGGCGCTGCGCTTCGGTGCCGCCGTGGCCCGGCATGCTCCGACCATCCGCCGGGCGGGCAACCTGGATGCCGCCGACCGGGCGATGGCCACCGGCGGCCACACCTACCGGCCGCTGCCCGGGGTGACGGTCATGTTGCCCGGCACCGCGTTCGGCGGCGCGCGCGAGATGTACTGCCGCGGGGTCTACCACGCCCTCCCCGGGTACGCGCCGGCGGCCGGCGAGGTCGTCGTCGACCTCGGCGCAAACCAGGGCCTGTTCTCGGTGCTCGCGGCGCGAGCGGGCGCCGATGTGATTGCCGTCGAGGCGCAGCGCGGGTTCGCCCCCGCCTTCATCAACCATGCCGCCGGCAACGGTGTGTCGAACCACATCCAGCTGCTCCACGCCCTGGTCGGTCCGACCGCCGGCGTGTTCGCCGATCCGCGGGCCCGCCGGAACGCGACACACTGGGACGGGGACGTCGACGTCCTCACCATGGCAGAGGTGTTCGAGGCTGGCGGGGTCGACCAGGTCGACCTCGTCAAGCTGGACATCGAAGGCTCCGAGTTCGCCCTGTTCGACGAGCCTGGATGGCTGGACGCGGTTGGTCGGATCGTGATGGAGGTGCACACCGGGTTCGGCGATCCCCRTACGCTCGACGACCTGCTGGTCCGGCACGGCTTCGAGGTCACTCTGCTCGGTAACGACCTGGTGCCGACTGCCCATCTGGGCGACGCGGCGTCGGGCTACCTCTACGCCCGCCGGACCCGATCGACGACCCGGGCCATCCGCGGGTCCGCGCAGCCCGACGGTCGCCCGGTGTCGGTACCCGGCAGCCGCCCGTCATCCGAGCCCGGTTTCGTCGACGACCCCGCACCGCGGGGTGTCTCGGCGTGAGGCCGATGTCCAGCACCCACCCGATCCTGGTCGACTGTGCCGGTGCCCGGATGGGCGGGGCATTGCGGTTCCTGACCGAACTGGACGGTTACCTGAGTTTTCGGCCGGGCCTGCAGGTCCATCTGGTCGGCCGAGATCGCCGGATCGGACCGGGCTGGCTCGCCCGCCGGGAGCGRCCTGGGCGGTACGCGCGCGCGATCGCCCTCAACAACGTCGGCTTCCTCGCGACCCGCGGCGAACGGTGGGTCCTGCTGCGCAACGTGCTGCACTTCCTGCCGGCGGAGGAGGCCCGGCGGCTACCCGGCGGCCTGCCCGACGGCGTGGCACGGACAGCACGTCTCGTGCGGCTGTTCGCCCGTCGTGCGGACGTGGTCGTCGTACCGACGACCACGATGGCGGACCGGGTTCTCACCATACTTCCTAGCCTGTCCGCCAGGCTGGTGGTCCGGCCCCATCCGCTGTCCCCCGATCCGACCCCTCCCCAGGCCCGTACGCCGGGCCGGTTTCTGTGTCCCGTGTTGTTCGCGCCGTTCAAACCGATGGGGCACTTGCTCCGCATGGTCGATGCCGCCGCGACCCGGCTTCAGGAGGAGATCGGAGCCCACCTCGCGATCACGGTCACCGCGACCGATCGCGAGGCCCACGAACACGGCCTGTCCCACTGTCGGACGCTGCGGTTCGTGGGCCGGCTGACGCCGGCCGAGCTGCGGGCCCACCAACGCGATGCCGGCGCGTTGCTGCAGCCGACGACGATGGAGTCCTTCGGCTACCCGCTCGCCGAGGCACGGCTCGCCGGGATACCCGTCATCGCCCGCGACACCTCACACAACCGCGAGGTGGCCGGCCCGGTTCTGGTGCCGTACTCCCGGGAGTCGGCGGATGATCTCGCCGTGGCGCTGCGCACGGCGCTCACGTTCACACCACGGCCCGAGACGGGAAACCCCTTCGATCCGACGCGTTACTTCGACTGGTTGCTCGACGCAGGAGAGAGCTCACCGTGACGACRCAGACCCACCGAATCCCGCCGCGCCAGGGCCCGTCGTTCCCCGCGGCACCACCGGCCGCACCAGAACCGGCAACGCCAGCACCGGCCGCGCCAGAACCAGCCGCGCCAGAACCAGCAACGACGCGAACCCCGCGCCGAGCGAACTGGCCGACCCCCTATGACACCGCCGCCCCCGCCGGATCGACACAGCCACAGCCGGCGCCGGGATCGGTTCCCGTCACCGCGATCATCCTCGCCCACAACGAGGCACCAAACATCGTCCGGGCGATCAGGTCCGCCGGTTGGTGTCGACAGGTCGTCGTCGTGGACTCGGGTTCCACCGACGGCACCGMGGATCTGGCCCGCGCCATCGGTGCGACCGTCTGGCACGAGCCCTGGCGTGGGTTCGCCGGCCAGCGGCAGTGGGCGATGACCAACCCGGGGATCGCCCACGACTGGGTGTACTTCCTCGACAGCGACGAATGGGTGTCGACCGCGCTCGCCGCCGAGATCGCCGCCCGGCTGGGGACGGCGGACTGCGCGGCCTACAGCCAACGACGCCGGCTGGTGTTCGAAGGCCGCTGGATCGCGCATTGCGGGTGGTACGCGAACAGCTGGCAGGCGCGGCTGCTCGATCGGCGGGTGGCGTACTTCGACGCCGCCGTCACCTACAGCGAACGGGCCGTGGTCACTGGTGAGGTCGGACGGCTGTCCGCCGACCTGATCGACGAGGACCACAAGGGACTCGCCGCCTGGCTACGCAAGCACGTGCGCTACGCCGAACTGGAGGCGGCGCGCCGCGTGACGCAGCCCGCTGTCCGGGAGCGGTTGGCGCGGGTCCGCGAGGAGGTGCGCCGGCCCACCGGGTCGACCCGACCGCTCACCCGGACCATCGCGAGGGACGTGATCTTCCCGCTGGTTCCGGCCAAGCCGGCGGTCCTCTTCTGCTACATGTACCTGCTACGGAGCGGATGGCGGGATGGGCGGCAGGGGCTGCTGTTCTGTCTCTACTACGCCTGGTATGAGCTCACGATCGGCGCACTGACTCGGTCCGTTCACCGGTGACCGCGTCGGTTCCGCTCGGTCGCTACCTGCGCACCACCGCGGGACTGCGACCGGTCCAGCTCGGTGCCCGTGTCCGGCTGCGCGGGCAACGGGCCGTCCTGAGTCGCCACCCGGGCCTGGGCGAGATGCTGCTGCGCGGCAGGCCGCCAGCGGAATCCTGGCCGATCGGGTTCCTGCCGTTCGACGGCAGATGCCCGCCGGCTCGGCCGATGTTCGACGAGATCGTCGCGGGCCGCCTAACCCTGCTCGGTCACTCCCGCGATCTGTGTCCCCGGGACTCCAACACTCCCGCTACTGGAACCCCCGTACCCCCCACCCCCACGACCGGCGCCGCCGCGGGGGCCGGCGCCGCCGCGGCCCCCGCCCGATGGGACTGGAGGCAGGCCGACGCTCCGCTGCTGTGGCGCTACCATCTGCACTACTGGGACTGGGCATGGGCATTCACCACCGAGGCTGTCCAGGGGCCCGCGATGTTCGCCCGGCTGTATCTGGCCTGGCGGACCTCGGTGGCCCTGGGCGATCCGGTTGCCTGGTCGCCCTACGTCGTGTCACTCCGGGCCTGGACGCTGTGTGCCTTGTGGCCCCGGCTCGCGCGGGGAACGCCCGCCGAGATGGCGGTCCTCGCCGACCTCGGCGTCTGCCGGTCCTTCCTGCGCACTCATCTGGAGACCGACGTCGGCGGGAACCACCTGCTGAAGAACTACAAGGCGCTGATCGGGCTGGCGGTCGCCGATGACGACGCCCGCGGCCGCCGACGATGGGTCGACGCGCTGCTGCGCGAGCTCGATCGGCAGGTCCTCAGCGACGGTGGACACTACGAGCGCTCCCCCACCTATCACTGTCAGGTGCTGGCCGACCTCGACGACGTCGCCGGGCTGCTCACCGCGGCGGGCCACGTGGTGTCCGGCGCCCTGCTCGACGCGGCCGGCAGGATGCGGGCCTGGCTGACGGCCGTACTCGGACCGGACGGCGTGGTTCCCACGCTCAACGACGGGTTCGCGGTGCCCGCCGAGGCTCTGCGGCTGCTTCTCCCGGCTCCGGTAAGACCGACGCCGATCGCAGTCCAGGGTCCGGGTCCCGTTCCGATCCCGGCACCGCGCCTGGCCGAGATGCCCACCTCGACGTCGCAGTCGACCGTGGGGACCGTGCCCCGTCCGCGGACGCCCGCATCTGACCGGGCCGACGCCCTTCTGCTGGTCGACAGCGGTCTCGCCGTGCTGACGGCTGGACCGTGGCATCTGCTCGCCGACGTGGGCCTGCCCTGTCCCGAGGACCTTCCGGCCCACGCCCACGCCGACACCCTCGCGTTTCTGCTCTGGCACGACGGCCGGCCGCTCCTGGTGGATACCGGGACCTCGACCTACGCCCCCGGACCGGATCGGGACGCCGAACGCGGTACCGCCGCCCACTCGACCGTCATCGTCGATCACGCCGACTCGACCGAGGTCTGGGGCGCGTTCCGGGCGGGCCGCCGGGCCCGTCCCACTCTTGTCACGATGTGCCACCACGAAAACGTGGCGACGTTGGCCGCCGGCCATGACGGCTACCGCCACCTTCCCGGGCGACCCGTGCACTGGCGGACGTGGCGACTCGACCCGAGTGGGTTGTCCGTCGACGATCGGATCACCGGGGAGGGCCGCCACCACGTCGAGGTGCTGTTCCACTTCGCCCCCGGGGTGTCCGTCACCGCCGCGGCGGCCGATACCAGGCGAACCAGTACCACCTCGATCGGGACCACCTCGATCGGGACCAGCCGGAACGCGGCCACCCGGAGCGGGGCCACGGATGCRCTCACGGTGACCACCTCCMAGGGGCGGCTGGTCCTGCGGGCCGGCGGACCGGGGCGGTGGGTGGTGCGCTCCACCCGCCGGGCGGTCGGATGGAGCCGTACGGTGCCGGCGTACACCGCCGCGTACGTGATCGATGCCGAGCTGCCTGTCGCGGTACGCACCACGGTCGTCCACGAAGTCCGCTCCGGCGGCCCGCGCTCCGGCAACCTGCGCTCCGGCGACACGGAATCGTCGCCCGCCCGCCTCTGACGCACACCCGGACCTGACCCGCCCCGGTCGCACCGAATCACCACGAAACCGAACAAACTTCCCGACGGGAGAACACCGTGCCGACCSTGTCCGTCCTACGCCCTCTCGCGGAACGGCTCACCCACCATCTGGTGGTGGCCCGCCGCCTGCCGCCTCCCTTCCAGGCGACGCGCATCTACGTCTCTTCCGAGGCGGGTCTGAAGTATCTGCGCCCCAGTCTCGCCGCCGTCGATCCGGTCCTGACCGACCTGGTCGGCGAGGTCGTGCGCCCCGGCCACGTGGTCTGGGACATCGGCGCGRACGTGGGACTGTTCGCCTTCGCCGCCGCGTCCGCCGCGACGTCGTCCGGCACAGTCGTCGCGGTCGAGCCCGACACCTGGCTGGTCGGGATGTTGCGCCGGTCGCAGACACGGTCACCACGCCACGGCGGATCATCGGCCACCGATGGCCGCGCCACGGTGAAGATCCTGCCCGCCGCGGTCGGTGCGGCCCCGGGGATCAGCACGTTCCACATCGCGAGTCGCAACCGCGCGACCAGCCATCTGGACGGATTCGGCAGCAGCCAGACCGGCGGCACCCGCGCGGCACAGCTCGTGCCGACCTTCACCCTGGACGGCCTGCTCACCCATTTCCCGGCACCGGACGTCGTGAAAATCGACGTGGAGGGGGCCGAGCACGCGGTCCTCAGCGGTGGGCGCCGGCTTCTGGGCRACATCCGCCCGACCGTGATCTGCGAGGTCACCGGACGCAACGCCGAGGCCGTCGGCGACCTGCTGCGCGGGCACGGGTACCGCATCGTCGACGCGGAGGTTCCGCCGCCGGCCCGGCGGCCCCTGACGGCGGCACCCTGGTCCACGTTGGCCGTGCCAGACGTCCCGCCCTCCACCCCGCGACCCGCGTCCGGGCAGGTTCCCGAGCCCCTGGTGCGCGCATGAGGACCACGGCGGTCATCGTCCACTGGGGGCCGACCGGGCCGACGATGGATCTGGCCGCGCAGCTGGCGGCGATGCCTCAGATCAGCGAGGTCGTCGTGGTGGCGAACGACCTGCGAGGACGACCCGACGGCCTCGGGGAAGAGACGGCCTGGCTCGTCCCCCCCGGCAACCTCGGTTTCGGCGGCGGCTTCCGGCACGCGTGTGACGCCTATCCGGCCACCGACTGCTATCTCCTGCTCAACAATGACGTCCAGCTCGTGCCGGCCACCGTCGACGCCTGTCTGGAACTACTGTCCCGCCCGGGCGTGGGCATCGTCGGACCCACTCTGGTCAACGCCGACGGTCTGCATCCGGGCTTCGCCGGGCTCACCCGCGTCTTCACCGTGCCGCGCGCCCGCCGGACCCCCACGGACCACGCCGATGACGTGCCGTGGKTCACCGGCGCGATCACCTTTGTCAAGGCCGAGTGTCATCGGCAGGTGCCGATGGCCGTTCGGTACTTCCTGTACTACGAGGACGTGGATCTCTGCCAGCGCGCTCGGGCGGCCGGGTGGCGTGTCCTCGTCAGTCCGGCCCAGGCCTGGCACACCGGTGGGGGGACGGTACCCGGCAACGGCTACACCTACTACACGGTGCGCAACCGGCTGTGGTTCGCCCGCATCCACGGCCGCCCGCGGCAGGTGGCGCTGGTGACCGCCTGGCTGCTCCTGGCGGTGCTGCCCCGGGTCGCCGTGTCCGAGCTGGTGCGCCGGCGCGGAATCGTCCGCGTCCACTGCGGCCTGCGCGGCGTCGTGGACGGTCTCGCCCGCATCCCCGACATCGACCAGACCCTGCCCGGGGAACCCCGGGCGTCCCGGTGGAGTACGTGGACACGCGAGGCCCGCTCCGTCCCGCGTCCTCGCCCGGCCCAGGACCGGCCGATCGGTCCGTCGGACCCCGCGGGGGGAGTCGACCGGCGGGAGAAGGCTGCCGGCACGGGGGAGCTCACCCGTCCCGGCTGAGCGTGACCACCACTCCGTGGCGGTCGACCACCTGGAAGCCCAGTCCACGCGCGGCGTCGAGCAGGTCCGCCGCGGTGACGGGCCGTCCCTCGAAGGTCGTGTCGTGCATCTCGAACACCGCTCGACGGCACCGGTCCAGCGCGCCCGGATCCCCCAGCAGAAACGACGCCTCCGCACCCTCGATGTCGCTGACGAGGTCGAACTCAGCGATCCTCTTGCGTACCAGCAGGTCCCGAAGCGTGGCCGCCGGAATGGTGACGGTCCGCCGTGACGCGTCGTCCCACAACCGGGAACCGAGGTTGTTCCCGACGAGGGCGAACGCCACCGGACCCACGGCCTGCGTGATCGCCCTGTTCTCCACGTCCAGGGTGATGTGCCCGGCGTACGCGGCCAGGCGTCGCGTGAGGCCCTCGATGAGGTGGGGATTGGCCTCCACACACACCAGCCGCGAGCCGGGTGCCAGCCGCGAGGCGATATGCGCGCTGGTGATGCCCAGACTCGCACCAAGTTCCACGACGGTGCCCGAGGTCGTGAGATGACGGCGGATCATCCGGATCTCGGCCCCTTCGTACAGCCGCCAGAACAGCGCCGCCCGCGCCTGCGGGGTGAAGTCGCGGTCAGCCACGTCGAAACGCAGCCCGTGGTTGGGGACCCGGTTGCGGGTGGCCGCCGCGATGACCGTTCCCACCGCCGGGGACGTCAGGGCACCGGCGATCGAGATCTTGGTTCGGTAAAGAACATCACTGGCGTCCATAAGCAAGATTTTTTCCCTTCGTTGCGGGCCGGGCGCCACCGTAGGCGAAGCGTGCCGTCAGGAACAGCACGGCCAGCTGGATGGGYAACGCCGCGAGGAGGTCCCCCACGCTGCTCTCGGAGTTGACCAGTTGGAGGAAGAGCGGAACGAAGATCACGATGTAGCGTAGATCCTTCATCGGGTCCCACGCCTCGTCGATCAGTCGGAAACCGGCGCCCAGTAGTGCCATGCCGACCAGCAGGGGAAGCAAGCCCCCGTGCAGATAGAGGTCGGCCTGGGGGGAGACAGCGGCCGCGGWGTAGATCCGGGCGTTCCCCGAGAGGTACTGCTGTTTGAACTCGTAGCCGGTGGCCCTGATCGGTTTGTCGGGCCAGACCGCCCGGGGCACGGCGGTCAGGACGGGAGCCAGGAACAGCTCGTTGATGTCCCGGTAGGGAACGATGTCGGGAGACAGCTGGACGACGATGGCCAGACTGTCGATGCCTCGCATCCGCGAGGTCAGGTACTCCAACGGTGACTCCCCGGGGCCTTCCCCCGCGGGGGCGTCCCCGGACAGCGTCCGGCCCAGCACGGTCGGCGCCATGGACACCGCCGACCGAGCGTCCATGGTGTGGCTCTGGCCGCGTACCTGGGCCCGGTAGGAGGCGTTGTAGGGAATCAGCACGAGGACGAAGATGGCGGCGGCCGCGACGATCCACCGCATCGGAAGCCGGCCGCGGGCGACGGAGAACGCGATCAGCACTCCCCACACGCTGGTCGCGAACACCCCCTTCATCCCGCTGGCGACAGCGAAGAGGATCTCGACGGACAGCAGGGCGACGAAGGTCCGCCGACGCCCCCCGCCCCCGTCTTCCCTGCCCCGGGCCAGATCGACGGCGGCGATGAGCAGGGCGGACATCCCGAGGCCGCCGAGCAGGGTGAGCGGCTGGGCGTAGGCACTCGCCTCGGAGACCTTCTGGGACGCGTCGCCCAGGTAGGCATACTGGCCCAGGAGAATCTGCAGGACCCGGGCCRCCACCGAGATCCCGCACAGGATCCACAGCACGCTCCGGTCGCGCAGCCGGGTACCGGTCCCGGGCGCCGCCGCGGTGGCAAACCGGGTGGCCGCGCGCGTCACCAGCCGGCCCGGGCCGAGCAGGTATCCGCAGGTCCACAGYGGCAGGGCGAGGCTCGCCAGGGCGAGTGCCCGCAGCACGCCGTCGAGATGGATCTGCGGAGTGTCCAGCTGGGGGGTGTGCCAGACCAGTGACACCAGCCCGAACGACATCCCGGTCCACAGCAGGTACCAGGGGCCGAGACGGAACAACCCCAGCCCGTAACCACGCCCCGCTCGCGCACCGACCAGGAGCAGCGCGGCGAGGCATTCGAACGTGAACGCCACCGAGCGCAGGACCACCCGGTCGGGCTCGGACGGCAGCCGGAGCGCCTCGACGAACCACGGCACCACGCCGACCATCACGATCATCAGCCACAGCAGCGGCGGACGGCGGACGGCGTGGGCAACCCTCCCACCCGGCACGGCCGGGGCGATCACCACGGCGCACCCGAGGGGATCGGCGAGGCGTCGCCGGCAGGCGTACCTGAGTGGCGCCGCGGACATCCCGCGAGCGGGCAGGCGGCCCGGGACGTCCGCCAGCAGAGAGTTCGCCAACAGAGAAGATCAGGCATGCCCGAACCTCACGCCGTCCGGTCGCGGGGCAGCGGCGTACGCCGCAGGGTGACGGCGACCTGTTCGAAACGCTCCCAGCCGTCGTGGAGCGCGAGCACGTTCGGCGAGAAGACGCCCTGCCCGGTCAGCCCGCGCCGGCTCAGATTGAGGATCCGGTAGCCGGCGGCGGCCAGCAGCGAGACCAGCTCACCGGGATTCTCCCCGGCAGCCCGCCGATCCCCTTCGCCGCGGTGGCTGTTCTCGCCGGAACGGTCTCCGCCGCGGCGGGCGGGGCGGGGCGGCATCGCCAGCAGGAGGGCCGGCCGATGCGCCCGTAGGAGCTCACCGGCGCCGCGCAGCACGTCGAGGCTCTCGGCCTCACCACCGATCCTGACCAGGGCGGGCGGTCGGTGCCGCGCGGCGTGGGCATCGAGGGTGATGGGCGTCGCGCCCGGGATGGGCGCGACGCCCACCGCGGCACTGGCACCCACCGTGGCACTGGCACCCACCGCGGCACTGGACAGGTGGACACTCGAGAGCCGGTTGCGCTCGACCAGTGCCGCGAGCGTCGCCCCGGTGCGCGGTGCTTCCTCGAAGGCATGCACCTCGCCGGCCGCTCCCACTACCCCGGCCGCCCACAGGGTGTAGATCCCGAGGCCAGCAGCGACGTCATAGCAACAGTCACCGGGGCGCAGAACCGCGTCGAACACCGGCGCGAGCGCTGGTGGCCGATAGCGGGGACCGCTGTAGGTGTTCGCAGGGTCCTGCATCCATCGGGTCGGCCAGCCACGACCGCGCAGGCTGGGAAGGCCCGCGGCCAGACGTCCCGCCAGCCGCCAGCGCAGCGGACCGGCACGATGCCCGGAGATCGCCGCGAGGTTTCCAGAGCCATCCTGGGTCACATACTTAAAGTAGTCGACGTCTTACAAAGAGCAATGGATTGAGGTCACGAATCCGTCGCGTCGTCCTCACCCACCTTGACCGCCAGCCCCGGTTCACCAGTCCGCACGGTGAACCCGTCGCGGTCACCGCCCAGCACGTCCGAGCCTGCCGGCGGCTCCTGACGGGGCACCAGCCACGGGGACCGCGGCCGCTCGACACGTCCGTGGAACCAGGCCACGGTGCGGGCAAGCCCGTCCCGTACGTCCACCAGGGGTCGCCATCCAAGCGCCTCCCGCGCCAGCGTGATGTCGGGGCAGCGCACGGTGGGATCGTCCTGYGGTCGCGGAACGAAGGTGATCGGGACGTCAGCCCCGCATACCTCCACGACGAGCCGCGCCGCATCAATGATCGTCATCTCCTGGGGACTGCCGAGATTCACCGGACCGGGAAGGTCGCTGTCCAGCATGCGCACGACCCCCTCCACCAGATCGTCGACGTAGCACAGCGACCGGGTCTGGCGACCCTCGCCCGCAACGGTGACGGCTTGGCCACGCAGGGCCTGCGCAATGAAGGTCGGGATGGCACGCCCGTCGTCGGCGCGCATCCTCGGCCCATAGGTGTTGAAGATCCGGATGATCCCGGTGGACGTGCCGTGGGTGGCGCGGTGGGCGGTGGTCAACGCCTCGGCGAAGCGCTTGGCCTCGTCGTACATGCTCCTCGGACCGATCGGATTGACGTGGCCCCAGTACTCCTCCGGCTGGGGGTGGACCCGGGGGTCGCCATAGACCTCCGAGGTGGAGGCCAGAAGGAACCGGGCGTTCTTGCGATATGCCAGATCCAGCAGGTTCGCGGTACCCGACGCACCGACCGACAGAGTCTCCAGGGGCAGGGCCCGATAGTCCACCGGGGACGCGGGGGAGGCGAAGTTCAGCACGGCGTCGACCGGGCCAGTGACGTCGATCGGCTCGGTCACGTCCCGCCGCAGCAGGCGGAACCCGCCATGCCTCCGAAGATGGTCGATGTTGCCCGGCCGGCCGGTGAGGAAGTTGTCGACGCAGATCACCTCGGCACCCCGAGCCAGCAGGCGGTCACAGAGATGGCTTCCGAGGAAGCCGGCCCCGCCGGCGACGACGACCCGCCTGGTCACTCCAACCACCACCCGTGAGTAAGGAAAGCCGGGCCATGGGCGTCACGTACCGCCATCGGTCGACAACGACACTGCGCGCCCCTCGGACAGCCCTCCTTCTATCACTGACAGTGATAGAAGGAGGACGACCACGGCGGGGAACCCGCGTGTCTCCACCCGATGACGCCGCAACCGCCACCCACCGCCACTCAGGCCCCACCGCCACTCAGGCCCCACCGCCACTC
>NZ_MOMD01000089.1:0-516 GCF_001983015.1 Frankia sp. CcI156 | reverse complement strand
ATCGTCTCGATCGACGCGAAGCCGTCGATCCAGGCGAGAGCCCGGATCCACCCGACCACCCCGCCCGCCCCGGGCAGGATCATCCGGGTCGAGCACGAGTACGAACGTCACGGCGCGCTCGCGCTGTTGCCCGCGCTCGACGTCCAGACCGGGAGGATCGCCGCCGTGCTGACCCCGCCGACGACGGGCATCGCGCCGTTCATGGAACTGATGGGCCAGGTCATGGCCCAGGACCGCTACCGGACGGCGAAGCGCGTGTTCGTGATCGTCGACAACGGCTCCGACCACCGAGGCCAGGCCTCGATCAACYGACTCAGGGCCGCCCACCCGAACCGCATCCTGATCCACACCCCGACACACGCCTCATGGCTGAACCAAGTGGAGATCTTCTTCTCGCTCGTCCAACGGAAGGTCGTGTCACCCTGCGACTTCGCCAGCCTCGACGTGCTCGCCGACACCCTGACAGCGTTCGTCGACCGCTACAACGTCACCGCCACACCGTTCAAGTGGAAGTAC
>NZ_MOMD01000088.1:0-13026 GCF_001983015.1 Frankia sp. CcI156 | reverse complement strand
CACCCCGCCGGACGCACCAGTCCGGCGGGGTATTCGTCGTGGATACCCTGACGGGCATGGGCCTGCACCTGTCCGGCGATCCAGAGGCGGACGCCCTCATCACGTCCGATGCGTTGGCGCTCCTGGTGGGGATGGTCCTTGATCGGCAAATCGGACAAACAAGGAACGACCGGTAGGCGGAGCCCAGAGCCGGCCGCCTGCTTCAGCCCGGGCGCCGGTCGTTGGCTGATCGCGGCCCGTGGCCTGATCACTACGACAGCGTAATACGCTGTGTTACGATACCGGCATGCCAAACATTCGGTTCACGATCTCGACGTCCTCGGACGTCCAGGCCGCGGTCAGGATGCACGCCGAGGCGGCAGGCATGGATGTGTCCGCTTACATGATCGCGGCGGCCGTCGCGCAGATGGCGCGCGACGATGCCGCTACGGCGACCTTCGCGGCACTCGACGCGCGCAACCAGGCAGCCCTTGAGCAGGCTGGCGGCGTCCCTGAGACGGACCTGCCTTCGTTCGACGCCCTGACCCTGGACGAGCAGGCGCTCGTCCGCCGGGTCCTGAACAGCGCGCTTGGATCGGACGCCGCGAGCGTCGCATGATCGCGCGTACTGTCGTCTATGACGCCGGGATGCTCGTGGCGCTCCTGCGAGACAGCTCGGCGGCGCGGCTGCTCCACCACGGCTTACGCGCGGCTCCGCACCGGCCGGTCGTCATCGGACCGGTCCTTGCCCAGGCGTGGCGACCGGACCCGAAGACGGTACATGCCTTCAGCCAGTACCTGAAGGACTGCACCGTGCCCCAGACTCGGGAGAGCGCTTCCCCTATGCGCGGCATGTCGAGCACCGCCGGCTGCGTCGCCTGCGCGAGAACCTTCACCCTCGACTCGTACAAACGGGCGGGGGCCATGCTCGCCGAGGCCAGTCTTCCCCCGAAGAAGCGGCCGGACGTCATCGACGCCCTGGTCGTCATCGCGGCTGCTCTTCACGGTCCGGCCCAGATCCTCACCAGCGACCCAGACGACATAGGCGCCTACACCGCCACACTTGACCGCGCTGACATCGTCGTCGAACCGATCTGAGACGCTCCTCGCGATTCTGGGCTGACGTTCCGTCGTTGCGAGCGGCCGAGCAGCGGCCTTGATCGGTGCGGCGAGCCGGCTGCACGATCGGTGTCATGAGCAGCCTCTGCATCCGGCCCGCGCTGCCCGCCGATCTAGTGATCATCGCTAACCTGACGCACGGCAGCCGGCCGTGGGCGATCGTCGAAAACATGGTCGTCGACGCCCAGACCCGCCCCGCGGCGTCGGYGAGACGCTTATTACCCACGTTCTCGATACCGCTCGCGCCGCCAACTGCTACAAGGTTCAGCTTCTGTCCCGCAACGACCGGTCGGAAGTCCACGCCTTCTACGCGGCGGWCGGCTTCACCCATTCCGCCGCCGGGTTTCGGATCTACCTGACCTGACTCGACCAGGCCGCGCGGGTGTTGGCTCATCGAGCCGAGGCGGATGGCCGCGCGTTGTTGCTGCCGCAGCAGGTTCCTGCCCTCCGGCACACCTGGCCAGCATGGTCATGTTGATTCCGTGCGCGTGGCGCGGCGGATCGTCAATGGTCGACCGCTCGGCGGTGAGCTCGCGGCAGTCCGTGTCTACCGCGGCCGTCCCAGCCCCGATCACCAGCCGGAGGCCGCGAGGGCCAGTGACCGGCAGGCCGACCGCTGGACCCGTGATCCTCGGGTGGTCGTTGTCCGCCGGCAGCTCCGCTACCCGAAGGCATGGCCGGCCGAGCCCGCGCAGGAAAAAGGTATCGACGTCGCATTCGCCGTGGATTTCGTGCGCCTTGCCTGCGAGGGCGCGTACGACGTCGGTGTCCTGTTCAGCCGCGACACGGACCTCGTGCCCGCGCTTGAGCCCGTCCGCGATCTTGGTGCTCATGTGGAGGTCGCGAGCTGGAAGGCACGAGCCGACTTCGCTTTCCCGACTCGCAGCTTCCGTGGTGCCACTACCTCGACGCCGACGACTACGGAGCCTGTCGGGACTACACCGACTACACGGCGAGTTGACCGCCGGCCGCGGTGRCCACTGCCGAGCCCGCACCGGGCACCGTAGTCGTGTCGTGGTACGCCGACGCTGGTATCAGCGCATCTCGGACTGCGTCGTAGTCCAGCCATGGATCCCGCAGGAACTGCCGCCATCGTGGATCGTGGCCGACGAGCTTCACCCGGAAGTCGAGATGGTGCATGCCGGGCCGGTGCGGGAAGGGTGGGATGTTCAGCGATGTCGTTGTCATCGACTCGTTTTCGGGCCTCGACTCTCTCCCGATCGACCATGGGTGCGCGACTTGCGGCGCGTCGTCAGCACCGGAAGAGACGCGACCCGACTGATCGGGCGATCAGGCCGTGGAAGACGGTCTGCCCCCACGATGCTCGTCCGCGCGGTGAACGAACTCGGCGATCTGCCTGACGGCGRCAATGGACTCGGGGGTGTCAACGGCGCCGTGGTACACGTGAGGCAGTTCGTCGGCGACGTCCAGGACGACATCGGTACCGGCCGCGGTCGCGGCGGCGAGACGCTCGGAGTCGCTGAGGAGTATCTCGGCGCCCCCGGTCTGTATGAGCAGTGGCGGGAGGCACGCTTGGGAGGCGAAGAGCGGCGACGCCGCGGGATCGCGGGGGTCGGCGCCGCCCAGATAGGTCTCCGCGACGCCGCGGATGAGGTCGGGGCTGAAGATTGGATCCTGATCGGCCCGCTCCTGGAACGAGGCGCCGGACCCGGTGAGATCGAGTAGGGGAGAGATGAGCACCCCCGCAGCTGGTAGCTTGTCACCGTGATCACGTAGCCGGTGCAGCAGGCTGAGAACGAGGCCTCCGCCCGGCGGAGTCGCCCGCGATGACGACATCGGCCGGCGTGGCGTCGCCTGGCCTGGGACGACCTACCCGAGGGGCGACTCCGAGTGTCTGGGACCCTATTCGGCAGCACCCAGCCCTTGGCGGACGGCGAGTTCGACCGGGGAGTAGGAGTCGTCGGCGCGATTCAGGTCGAGGGGGCCCTCCGGGTCCAGCGGCGGCTGGGCGAGGAAGCGTGGAACGGACCCGCGGTGTCGTTGCGCGGCGTGGATGAGGAACGGGTGGCAGAGGTAGACGTCGCCGGCCTGCCCGGTCGCGAGGACCAACGGGCGGTCGGGGCTGTCGAGCTTGCCTGCCTCGTCCAGCTGTCCGCACAGCTCCAGTCCGTTGCGGCCGCGTTCGCCCGCGGGTGCCAGAAACGGCGGCACGTCGAGGTGTGATCCGGCCTTGATGCGGGTTGGTGCGTCGTCGGGGCCGACGTCGGAGAACAGGAACAGCATCAGCAGAGCTCGGCCGCGGGATCTGATGTTCAGCCAGAACCACGTTTCGCCGTCCGGCAGGTAGGAGCCGTCCATGTGCCAGCCGGCGTCACCGGGGTCGTCGGGGTGCGGGAAGCGGATGGGGAACGTGCCCAGACCGGTGCGTGGCCGCCACCGACCGGGTCCGACCAGCTGATCGAGCGCGGCGCGCAGCCGTGGTGTGTTGGCGGCCTGCCGGAAGGGCTCCTCTCCGCTTCCGTCGATCCGGATGACGGGACGGGTCCAGCTCGCCGGGTCGGCGGGATCGAGTCCGGTCATGCGCCACAGGATCGAACGGCATGCGTCTGCCAGGGCCCTCGGGAACGCCCGTCGGACGTGTACGAAGCCCTCGTCGATGAATGTCTGGACCTCTTCGTCGGTCAGCGTCGACACMGCGGCCATCACCTCGGCCTCAGATCGTCGTCGACTTGGGACGATCACTCAAATGGTTTTCGCGGGGTGCGGCGGAGGAGGCCCACGGGCCGGGACGACGTCGACCRCACGGTTGCCCGACCAGCGGACCGGCGGCTTGCGAGGCATGGTGATGGGATCGAACTGGTATCGCCTTCCCATGGAAGCTGTCGTCGATCAAGCAGGTCGGATCGTGCTGCCCAAGTTCATCCGCGACGCGCTGGGCCTGCTCCCGGGTACGAAGGTGGACATCTCGCCGTACGGCGCTGGTGTGCAGGTCGTGCCAGCCGGCAGGACCGCGCGCCTCGTGGAGGAGAACGGCGTGCTCGTGGCGGCCGGCGACACGGTTGTTGATGACGAGATCCTGTTCGGCCTCATCGACGCGGGTCGCAGATGACTACCGCGGTCGACACGAGTGTCGCGGTTCCCCTCGTGGTGCGCTCGCATACGCATCACGTGGACGTGGTGCGATGGTGGGACGGGCGGGAGCTCACRCTGAGTGGGCATGCTTTGGCGGAGACCTACTCGGTGCTCACCAGACTGCCGGGCGACGCAAGRCTGTCGGGGCCGGATGCCGCGCGCCTGCTCGACGCGCGGTTTACGGCACCGTGTGCTCTGAGCGGCTCACACGCCCAGAAGGTTCACACGACGTTGAGCCGCCTTGGCATCGCTGGGGGCGCCGTGTACGACGGGCTGGTGGCTCTGGCCGTCAAGGAACATGACCTGGCCCTCGCGACGAGGGATGCACGCGCACGTGGCACGTGGAACCTATGACGCGGTCGGAGTAAAGGTCATTATCGTTTGCTGACCGGTCAGCGGCCTGAGGGTGTTGCCTGGTCGGCCAGCCAGTCGGCGGTGCGGTTCAACCAGGCCCATCGTCTGTTTCCGAGCAGGTGGTCGCCGCCTGCCACGAGCAGCAGTTCTCTCCTGGGCGCGGTGGCCGCCACATGGCGGGCCTGGTCCGGCGTCGGCAACGTGTCCGCTCCGCCAGCTACGACGAGCAGGGGCTGGTGGACGGATGCCGGCAGATCCGGGTACGCGAGAGCGGCGGCGACCCGCTGTGCCTCGTCCGCGCCGCCGCAGCGGATCGTCAGCGTGTCGGTGGCGAACTGCGGCAGCGTCTCCCAGGTCGGCATTGGATAGGGGCCGCTGACCGTTGCGACGGCGCGGACCCGCGGGTCGACGCCCGCTCCGATCGCGCGGGAACGACAGAGCGTAACAATCGCGGCGACGTCGGCGTCGTCGACAAACCAGGACACGGTCACTGCCTCCTTGAACGGGATGGTGCGACGGGGTTGCGCGCTGGGGCGATGTCAGGCGACGGTGAGGACCGCGTTTCGTCGGATGCGCCGCGCCCGCAGGTCCTCGATGACATTCGGCGTCCGTGTCCAGGGCTCGACGACGCCGATCTCGGGATGCAGGTGTCCCCGGCGGATGAGCCGTACCAGGGTTCGCAGGTCCGCGGCGTCCTCGGCAGGCGTCCCGGCGTAGTGGAACTGTTCGATCGGCGCGCCGACGGTCCCATCGATCCAGTCGAAGAAGTCGACGGTGATGGACTGCGCGCTGACCTGCCCGAACCAGATCACCCGACCGGTGGTGCCGGCTTTACGCCGGGCGGCGGTGAAGCCAGGGACCGCGGACAGCACCAGCAGTTCCATGCCCGATTCGTCCGGTAGCGCGACGTTCTCCTGGTGCAGTTCCAGCGTTCCCACCAGCGGGTGCCGGTACGCCTTGCGCCCATGCATGCGGGCGCGCACGTCCGCGCGCGCCCAGAGGCGGCGGAAGCGCTCACTGCCCATCGCCAGCTCGCCGATGAGCGAGGCCAGGCGGGAGTCCTCGGGGTACTTGCCGGCGGCCAGGCGCAGGTGCCCGACGACGTCGAGGGTGCAGTTCTCCCAGTCCGCGTAGAGGCCGCGCTCGGCCTCCTCAAGGAAGATGTGCCGGGCGGTGTTCAGGCCGKGCATCGGCCGGCCGTAGAGGAGCCCGGCGAGGCGATTCCCCGCGAGCACGTCCAGCTGGTGGTTCATGATCAGTGCGGGTGTGTCGGGGACCAGGTCGAGGACGCGCGCCAGCTCCGGCCGGATCCGCCCGCCCGGCGCCTTGGCGCGCCGGCGGCGCTGCCGGGCGAGTCGGTAGAGGTGCCCGCGTTCGGTCTCGTCGAGGCCGAGGACGCGGGCGAGCGCGTCGAGGACCTGCTCGGAGGGCTGGGTCGCGCGGCCCTGCTCCAGGCGTACGTAGTAGTCGACGCTGACTCCGGGCAGGTGCGCGACCTCTTCGCGGCGCAGTCCCTCGACTCGGCGGCTGGAATGGGCGCCCCTGAACGCCGGACGCCGCGGCACCAAGGATCGGAGGCACCCGATCCGAGGAGTTCCCATGAAGACGCTGATCGTCTACGCGCATCCGGAGCCGAAGTCACTCAACGGCTCGTTGAAGGACCTCGCAGTGTCCACCTTGGCGACCGCCGGGCACGAGGTACGGKTGAGCGATCTGTACGCGATGAACTGGAAGGCGGTCGTGGACGCCGCGGACTACGGTCCCGACGCCTCACGCCCGCTGAAGGTCGCTCTGGACTCGGGCCGGGCCTTCGACGCCGGGACGCTCACTCCGGATGTCCTCGCCGAGCAGGAGAAACTGTGGTGGGCGGACACGATCATCTTCCAGTTCCCGCTGTGGTGGTACACGATGCCCGCGATCCTCAAAGGCTGGGTGGACCGGGTGTTCACCTTCCACTTCGCGTACGGCGTCGGCGAGCACAGCGACACCAAATACGGCGAGCGCTTCGGCGAAGGCACCCTCGCGGGAAGGAAGGCCCTGCTGTCGGTGACCGCCGGCGGGCCCGAGGCGCACTACGCCGMGCGCGGGATCAACGGCCCCATCGACGATCTTCTGTTCCCGATCCACCACGGCATCCTCTACTACCCGGGCATCGAGGTACTRCCGCCGTTCGTGCTGTACGGCACCGACCAGATGACCGGCGAGGACTACCCGAACGTCGCCAAAGCCTGGGAGCAGCGCCTGCTCACCCTGGAGTCGACCGAGCCGATCGCGTTCCGACCACAGAACTTCGGTGACTAMGAGATCCCCTCGCTGCACCTGAAGAAGGGACTGGAGCCCGCGGGCCGCACGGGTTTCGGGCTGCACGTGCGCAGTTGACCTCCGGGCGCGGGCTGCTGATCGCGAGATCGTTGACGTTCACCATGATCGGGGGCCTCCGCCGCTGCTCGGGGAGGGGCGGGTTGCCGTCGCGTGGGATGGGCCATCACAGCGGCGGATCGTCAGGGGCGACGACTCGACGGTGAGCTCGCAGCCATCCCCGCGATCTGACYGGCGTCGCGGTTGCCGCCGTGAAGCGGTCGGCTACCGTTGACCTGTGGGACTGCACCTGAGCCAGATCGACGAAGCTGACGAGTTGCTGACGAACGAGCCGTTGGCGCTGCTGATCGGGATGGTGCTGGACAGCGGGTATCGGAAAGATGGAGTGGAGAGCGTCCTTCAGGCGTCTGCGGGCGGGTTGCGGGGGGTGCTCTCGTGCCAGTCCTTTCCGATGCCTCGCAGCAGCGGCGGGTAGACGAWCAGCAGGCGAAACGGCGTGATCGMCGCCATGTAGACCCGTCCGAGCAGGCCGTTCGGTTTCACCAGCACGGTCATCTGGCCTCGGTGGCCAGCCGGCTGACGGCCGGCGTCGTCGTCCGGGATCCAGCCGACGTGCAGCACTCCGTGAACCGTGCGGTTGACTATCTCCGCGGCCCATTCGTTGTCCGTCAGAAAGACTGACCGGAACGGGAGGGTCTCGAACGCGGGTCCGGCTGGTGCGTCGCGCAGGTCGGCTGGTAGGCGTTCACGCAGCGTCGGCACCCGGATGGCGATACCCGAGTCGGGATCGTCCCAGCCGAGCCAGGCTCCGAGGCGCCAGCGGATCCTGAACAGCAGCCGGGCGACCCATGACGGGTTGTCCCCCGTGTCGCCCTCGGCGATCAGCCGCACCAGCCTCGGGAAGTCCTGCGCGGTGCCTGGTGTGGGCAGGGCCCAGACGTCCTCGATGCGGAAGTCAGGCGTGATGTCGTGAATTCGCCAGGGCCGGGATGTGTGCGCGGTCTTCGGGAGCTTCCTTTTCGTCCTCGTCTTTGTCATTCTCGTCCTCCGGGTCCTTGGGGGCGCGGGAAGCCCGAGCACGCCCGCGACGGCGCGGGCCGCGAGAAACAGTATTTCTCCTCCACCTCGCGCCCGACGGGACGTCCGCTGYCGTGCAGGTGGAACGTTGGCCGTGTCGGTGAACAGTGGTCAGTGAAGCGACCTGTACAGATCAGGCGCTGACGGCGAGGCCGCTCGCGCGCAGGGCGGCGACTCGAGCCGCGGGCGCGGTGGCGATCGAGCCGGCCGCATACGGCGGTTGGGGATCGTATTCGACAACGAGCTGGATGGATTCGGCGATGTCGTCGCCCACCATGCGTCCGGTCAGGTGCAGGGCGAGATCGATGCCGGCCGAGACACCGGCCGCGGTGGCGTACTTCCCGTCGATGACGACTCGTTCGGCGGTGGCGATGGCACCGAACGTCGTTAGATGATCAAGGCAGATCCAGTGTGAGGTGGCGCGGCGACCGGTGAGCAGGCCCGCGGCGGCCAGCAGGAGCGAGCCGGAGCAGACCGAGGCCGTCCAGGTGGCCGCCGCGTCAACGCCGCGCAGCCAGTCGAGGGTCGGCTGGTCAGCCAGGAGGTCGGCGGCTCCGGGACCACCTGGCACCAGGAGCACGTCGGGGGCGGTGACCTCGGAGAGCGCGGCATCGGCGACGACGGTCAGGCTGGCCGTGTCGGCCCGGACCGGGCCGGGCGGCTGCGAAGATCACCTCGGCCCCGGGAATGCGGGCGAGGATCTCGTACGGGCCGATGGCGTCCAGGCCGGTGAAACGGTCATACAGCATGATCGCGATCTGCATCAGTATCCTCCGGAGGTTGGATTTGGATGAGGTCGGAACTGGCGGCGGTATTCCATCGGCGGCACACCCAGGACCCGAACGAAGGCGCGCCGCATCGCCTCAGCGGTGCCGTATCCGCACGACCGGGYGATCTGCTCGATTCCCTCGTCGGTGTCCTCCAGCCGTCGGCGGGCCGTCTCCAGCCGGACCCCGTCCACGTACCGCCCCGGCGTCACTCCGACCTCAGCGGCGAAGGCACGGGTGAAGTGACGGGGTGACAGCGTCACGCGGCGGGCGAGAGAACCGACGGAAAGATCGCCTTCGGGGTGCTCGTCGATCCAGTGCTGGACCTCGCGCAGCTGCGGCCGTTCGGCGACCTGAGCAGCGAGCTGCGCGCTGAGCTGTGCCTGCCCACCCGGCCTGCGCAGGAACATCACCAGGTGCCGGGCTATCAGCAGCGCGACGTCCCGCCCGAGGTCCTCTTCGACCAGCGCCAACGCCAGGTCGATACCTGCGGTGACGCCGGCMGAGGCGGCGATGTTCCCGTCTCGGACGTAGATCGGCTCGGCGTCGACCTGGATGTCGGGGAAGCGTCGAGCGAGCGCAATGTGCCCAGTGCGTCGTGGCGCGACGTCCGGCCAGCAGGCCGGCCTCGGCGAGCAGGAAGGCCCCGGTGCAGACGGAGACCACACGATCGGCCTCGGCCGCCAACTCGCCGATGCGGCGCACCAGCTCCGGGTCGGGGGCGGCCGTACCCGGCCCGCCGGGCACCAGCAGTGTGTGAGCTGGTCCGACGTGGTCGATGTCGGCGTCGGGTAGCAGCCGCAACCCACTGCATGTGCGCACCGGGTGGCCACCAGGCCCGGCGGTCATGATCCGGTACGCACCTGGCCGTTCCGTGGCGGCGTCCGCCCCGGCGAACACCTCCAGCGGGCCGGTCACATCCAGGCTCTGGACGTCGTCGTAAAGCACGATGACCACGCTGCGCGGCCTCATGCGGATTAGGCTGGCAGGGCTCGAGTATGGCGGCAAGGACGCGGTTCCCACCTTTCCCGCCATCGCGTCCCGCCATCGCGTCCCGCCATCGCGTCCCGCCATTGCGGGCAGGGCCGCGGCGCGCGGCGCCGGGCTTCGGTCCTACCCGGCCGAGACGGCCACGAGATCCAGCTCGTCCACCTGGCCTGCCGTACCTCTCGGCTACCAAGGCTGCCGGCCGACTACGCGGCCTGCCGGGACCACTGACGCCCAGGACTCTGCGTCGGTAGCGTGTCAGTCACTTTCTCCCCGCCGTCCTCCGGGACTGGCGGGGCTTTTTTCTAGATCGGCTACAAGGCGGCTGCTCAGGGTGTGATCCTGGACCCGCAGGCCGTCATTGCCGCGGCGACGGGCCCAGCCGCCCCGCCCGTCCCGGCGGCTCCGCCCGCGGCAAGCGTCACGCCTCCGGAGACATCGCCGCCTGCTGGATGACGGCATTCAGAGTATGGGGACGACGTGCGCGGCACGGTACATCCCGTACCGCTGCCTCCAGCTCCGCTGGTGCAGTGTTGGCTGACAGCGCAGCCAGCGATTACGAAGCGCGCCGGGACACCGCGAACCACACGGCGATATGGCCGGCGGTGCGACGGCCGCCGTTCCCAGGCCGGCTACGGTGTTCGGGTGGGACTTCACCTGAGCCAGATCGACGAGGCGGACGAGCTGCTGACGAACGATCCGTTGGCGCTGTTGATCGGGATGGTGCTGGAGCAGCGGGCACCGGAAAGAACGAGCCCGGCGGAATGACTCGTGTCACCCGAGCAACCGAGCTCTGACTGGTCACGGCGGTGCCCGTGGGCACCGAGCCTGTCCCGGTCGGCGATCTTCGGCAGGCTCACCACCTCGAGGCGATGGCGGCAGTCGTGATCTCGCTGTTGTTCGGTGGTCGCGACCCGAGCATCGTCTTCAACCTGGTCGATGYGATCCCGAACCGGTAGACGCCAGACCGCCTCGCCGCGCTGTTCAAGGCGACAGATGTTCCGGCCCGTGATGGGGGAGAACCGGGGCGAGCAGGCCGGTTAGAGTGAGAACCCGGGGTTATGATCCGGCTTGCGGCTGCCGGAGCGAACAGGACTACGGCCGCAGTCGCTCAGAGCTGCTCACGGCAGCCTCGACTACTGATAGTGGTAGCGGCAGGAGATGATTGTGATCTGGCTGGGCTCAATCGCATAGATCAGGCGGTGCTCGTCGTCGATTCGCCGGGAGCGCAGCCCGGCGAGGTTGTTGCGCAGCACTTCCGGTTTGCCGATGCCCTGCCCATCTGGATCGCGTTTGATGTCCGCGATCAGGGCGTTGATGCGCTTGAGAGTTTTGCGGTCCTGGCTCTGCCAGTACAGGTAGTCGTCCCAGGCATGGTCGGTCCAGGTCAGCTTCACCCGTCAGGATCCGGGGAACGCTCGACCGCGCCGCCTGAACGCCACTGCTCGACGCTCTCCATCAGCCGGCGGGCGTTGGCAGGCGTGCGCAGCAGGTAGTTGGTCTCCACGATCGCGTCCCAGTCCTCCTTGCTCACCAGGACCGCGTTCCCCCTCTTCGAGACGATCTCTACCGGTGTGTGATCGGCGTTGACCTGTTCGAGAAGTGGGAACAGTGTCTTGCGCGCCTCGCTGGCACTGATCGCCGCGACCATGCCGGCACCTCCCTGAGCGTCCAGTCGTACCAAATACGGTACCATCCCTGGGTGCTCGTCAGCTGGCCGTGCAGCGGGGGGTCAAACTGGCGTCGCGTAGGGACCGGTAGCGTCCAGTAGTGAGGGACACGGAGCCGCCTGACGAGTTGACCAGCGTCGCCAGTCCCCGAACACGGYCGGCTACGGTGGTGTGGTGGGACTGCACCTGAGCCAGATCGGCGAGGCCGACGAGCTGCTGACCAAGGATCCGCTGGCGCTCCTCATCGCTATGGTTCTGGGCCAGCCGGTATCGGAAAGATGGAGTGGAATCTCACTATACGTGCCCGCATAGATACTCATCGTCATGGTTGATCCGTTGCGTGGCGGGGGACGCGAGCTATCAGGGTCGAGTAGCCGGGAGGGGTTTCACCTCCCGGCTCTCGCAGAACCGTGCGTGACGGTCTCCCGTCACACGGCTCCTGTCATCCTGGTCACCGGAAGGTCGGAACCCACCGCCAGTGCGCGAACAGACCCGGAGAGCCCGTGACTGCCCGTTGCCAGGCGGCTGACGCCTTTCTCATGGGTCGTAGCCGCTTGTACTTCTTGCGGATCCAACGCACCAGGTAGGAGTTGATGYGCGTGAGGAGAACGGACAGCGCGGAGCGGTAGAACGCCCCGTAGTACGCCATCCAACCTCGGACGATCGGGTTGATCGTCCGGGCGAGGTCCGCGAGCGTGACGTTGCTGCGGCGGTGTAGGCGCCAGTGACGGACCTGCCTACCGAGCGCGGTCAGGGCCTGCCTGYTGATCGCGGGCTGGAACGAGGCGAAGAGCCGGCCGTTCCTGCCGCGTGCCGCGCGGGCACGGAAGGTGTACCCGAGGAACGTGAACGCGGTGTGCTCGTGGCCGAGCCGCCGGTTGGCGTCCTTGCAGTACACGATCCTGGTCTTGGTCGGGTGCAGACGCAGCCCGACCTCGGMCATCCTGTCCTCGACCGCCTGGCGCACCTGGTGGGCCTGGCGTTCGCTGGCGCAGTGGAGCACTGCGTCGTCGGCGTAGCGCTCGAACGGGACGCCCGGGCCAAGGGTTCGTGTGCGTGCAGGCAGCCGGTCGTGACCAGCGTGTTGTGGTCACACACCCGGTTGACCAGCCTCCGTACCGAGGYGATCTCGTCGCCGGCCACGACCCGTTGATGCCCGAGCGCGGTCCCGGTGTCGTGGCGGACGGCCTCGACGACCGCCTCCTGGCGCACCGACCCCTGYGGCGGGCGGGAACGGGCGCCCTTCATCACCTTCCCGTCAAAGGCCACCGCCACCAGGCCGCCCGGGTYCGCGGGCCCGGGCGCGACCGCGGCGGTCCAGCCCGACAGCGCCTGGTCCAACTGCCCGGGCGGGCCTTCCTCCACGATCCGCCGGATCGTGCGCTCCGACGGCACCCGACGAGGGAACCCGAGGCCGGCCAGCACCCCGACCGGGAGGGCGCAGGCCCACTCCCACACCGCCACGGTGGTGTCGTGACCTGCGATGTTGCCCGCGACCCACAACGCCAGGACCGGCGCGAGCTCGTAGCGAACACCCCGCGGGTCGCGCCAGTCCGGTACCCGCCGCAACACCGCGACCAGCCCCGCGACCTGCGCGGCTGTCGAGACCTCAACCTGCTCCTGCTGACACTCAAGCCACAACATGGGGGACACTACAGACA
>NZ_MOMD01000087.1:0-14811 GCF_001983015.1 Frankia sp. CcI156 | reverse complement strand
GGTCACCATGCGCGGTGACCCAGGTTCCCACCGTGGGATCGATCGAGGGGCCGAACAGCCGGACGAGGACACGGCGCAACTGCTCTTGAGTTCGCGGAACACGCTCGGTCGGCTGTGCGGCGAGAGCGTCCAGGGATGCACGCAGAGAACGCCACCAGCCCGCCGTCAGATCGAGTTCGGTACGAAGGACCTCGGTATCAGAGCAGACCTTTTCCTCGATATAGTCGATGACCTCAGCGCGGATTCGTGTCCCGCCCGTATACCATTCGGTTCCCCCCTGCATGGCTGGACGCCGCACACTCCGAGGAAGGGCGTGAGCGGTCGCGGTGCCCGTCCAGACCAGCGGATGTACGTCAGATTCGGGTACAGCCACCACCCGAAGCCAGCGGCGTACGCCGTCGACGTCGGCCACACATCCGATAGAACGGCCACCGATCCCGAGGCGGATGGGCCCGGCCGGGGCAGCGCGGAGACGTCGCGCCGCCTCATCGAGATGGTCAGTCGCGTTGCCCATCACGGCTCCGCCCCCGCGTGGATCGTCAGGTGTTCGTAACGTAGGACTATACGGTGTGGCACACCATCGAAGTGGACCGTGGGAAGCGGAGCTGCCGAGATTCGGTCACCAGGCTTGAGGAGTGCGCAGTGACCGAGCCGGTAGCTCAGCAACACGGAGCCGTCTTCGAGTTGGTACCGCGCCGGATAGTAGAAGGCGTCGCGAGCCGCAGTCACCGCGAGACGATCCAGGGCTGCACCGGGACTGATCATAGATCGTGCGCGGACGAGGGCAACGGTATCGGCATCAGAGCGGATAAGACGCGGATCAAGGTAGACCGAGCCGTCCAAATGCGGAAAATGCAGATGATAAGGTCTTCCGGCTTTACGTCGGGGCACCGGGGGGAGCCTTGACTGAATCCTCTCCCACGCCTGCCGCCCTTGCTCTTCTCCGTAGACCACGAAATCGATATCGCCACGTTCCGTGGCCGGCTTGTACATCGCGGACCCGTAAATTCCCAGCGCGGCAGTGGAAACGCCAAGAATAGCTGCCAGATATTCTAATGTCTCCCGGTGCTCGTCGATCAACTGTGGATCCCGAGTGGAGAGCACACCCATAATCGCCCCCGATTCTACCCGTACCATTTTACCCAAGTTCGGCTGAAGTACTTCCGGTGCGATCCGTCCGACGATGTCGTCATGCTCTTTCCCGGGCAGGCTCAGAACGCGGCTCCACCGTCTACCCCAGAGGCTGAACCCGGTGCCATAGCCGACTTCGGCGGCATAAGCGACGAGGCCGTAGAGGTCCTTATCGATGCTGGCGATCTTCGCGATGAGTAAACCAGCGTCGGTGACCACGATCGAGCAGGCCGGAAGGGTCCGATGATCTATCGGAGCGCGAAGCGGTATCACCGTGTCTCAACCGACGAGAGGATCGGTCGGGTTGGTCGCCGCCATCCCGCCAGCCAGCTCGACACCTGATCAGCCTCAATGACCTGGTAGACGATCTCGCAGAGAACGTCACCGTCGGTCTCTACCCGCACCTCATGCGGGACCCCGACCTTGCCGACCCCCAACGTCGGGCGTGCCGCGCACGTCACCACCGCAGCCGGCGGCGTGCACCGCTCCCGCAGCAGTCCCGCCACCACGAACGCCAACGCCATACGACCCGGCGGCGCTCCCGGCGGGCAGACCACCACAGAACCCACACGCGGCAGGCCGGCCATGCCCAGCGCAACCCGCACCAGTTCTGCCCKGGGCCTTTCGACGAACTCCACGTCCGCCCGAAGCCCGCCGCCCGCCACTGGCCGAGGCCGGGATCCGACCAACACCCCTGCCACACCCGGCAGCGGTACGCGAGGGAACTCCACCATCACTGAGCGGTCAGGACTCGCTTCGCCGTCCGAGTCGACGGTCACAGCCGTGACGATCCCCCCAGGGCCAGCGGCCAACGTGACTGCCGCACCTGGCAACCGGACCGGCCTACAGGGTCGCGCCGCCTGAACGGCGCCGGTCGTATCTGCCATGCAGTGAAGGTAGAGCCACGGAGCGCATCCGGAGGGTACTGTCTATACCCCCAACAGACCCACCTTCCGGGCCAGCTCGCTTGCCTGCTCTCGACGCCGTCCATCCCGCGCGTCCAGCTCTTCCAGAATGATCCGCCGCGCGTGGCCGTTGTACCGGATCGTCTCCGGCGCCGAGTCGTAGGCGTGATCGAGGAGACGAAGCGCTTCGTCGTACTTCCTGTCGATCTGGTAAGCCCGTGCTTGCTCGATCCAATGCCGCGCCTGCCGCGGATGGGACGGGATCACCGCCGCGCGCCACCGTTCCGCCTGTCGTACGCCCTCACCACTCTGTCGCAGCTCGACCRCAACCGTCACGGCGTGCGCGTGCATGACCGTCTGCGAAAACGACGTGACAGGATGAAAGTAGTCGTCCGGCAGTCGCYGCGCGACGGCGTCCGCCGCGTCCCAGTACCTCCAAGCGTTCCCGATCTCGCCACGCCGCGCCGCCGTGTAGCCGCTCTCGAACTGCAACGCTCCCCACAGCGCCGCCACGTCGTCAGTGGCGTCATCGCTGGACAGGCTGTCCCGCAGTAGCGCCGTCGCCTGACTGGCCACGACGTCCGCTGCATCCCAGTCCCCGGCCTCACGATGCGCCTGTGTCATCAGCCAGGCTGCCACCCCGACCGCATGCAGGTCGTCCGAGTCCAGCGCGGTCGAGACACCACGTTCCGCCACCCGCCAGACTAGATCCTGTGCGGGCTGGTAGGACACGAAAAACTGCGTCAGCGCGTACACCTCCGCCAACACGGCCAGCGCCGCACGGCGCTGCGGACCGTCCGCCTCCGCGCGGGCAGTGCGTTGCGCGTCATCCAGAAGCCCGGGCAACAGCCCCCCGAGAACCTCCCGATGATTCGGCGCCGCATGCCTCGCCCTCCAGGCCCAGGTCACCCGCCCCCGTAGATCTGCAACCGAGGGCGCAGGCTGATCGGCGGCTGAGACCGGCAACCTGTTGACAGCAGCCCGCACAGCAGTGAGCCGATCATGCCCTGGGCCGGAGAACAACACCACCGGGATCGACTGACCACCCGTCAGTTCCGCAAGGTCACGCACCCTGAGTGCTTCCGCCAACCGAAGCAACATCGACAACTTCGGAGCAGCCAACCGACCCGTCTCCACCGCCTTCACCCACGACGCCGAGCGACCGACCAGCCCGCCCAGAACCTCCCGCGTCATCCCCCGCCGCGTGCGCAGAACCTTCAGCCGTCGACCGACGGACAGCGCGTCATCCGAACCCGTCCCGCCAACGATCGCCATACCAACTCCCTTCGCACGCAGCGAAAAACCCTTTGATGATGATCCTCGCTAATTATCTCTACGGTTTCAAGGCCGCCCCTCCGGGGCGGCAACCCCCACATCCTGACCAAGCCGGACGTCGAGGCCGAGGGCGCCGCACACGCCACGCCGAACAGGACCCCGGCCGGCCCGGCCGCGCACCGGGATGGGGCCCCGCCTCCCTCCGGTCGGCACCCYACCCGGGSGCGTCGGACCGGCCGCCCGTTCGTCGCGTCGGAGCGTCGCGGGTCCATTACCCCCGCGAGCGTGGGGACGAAAATACGCAACAGAGCGTGCGAATTTCAGGCTTTTTTTGAAGGGCGCCAGCGGCCGGCAGATCCACAGCCGCCGCACCAGTAAACGCAGCAGCCAGCACAAGACAGATCGCTTGAAAGATCGTCGGAGGCGCATCGTAGCCCGCGCATCCGGCCATAAGCGTGGCCAGAACGGCTAGAAAGCACCTTGCGACCGCACTTCGCGGAACGCGATCCCAAGGGCGCCGATACACCGGCTCATACTACAAGGCGCGAGCATCTGTCAGGCAAGAGCAACGGGGCGCCGCCCCGGACCCCGGCCCTTCCTCTGGAGGAGGGGGAGCCGCCGCCGGTCACCAGGAGCCGGGCGCGCGGGACCGCTGATCTCCTCCGCCGGGCGGACACCCGAGGGGTTACCCCAGAACCTCCCGACCGTGCAAGAGCGCACGGCACCCAGCAGGCACGGCCGGAACGTCGGCGCTCTTGCACAGCCAGGAGAACCCGGGGTAAGGCGCAGCCTGCCCGCCCGACGGAGGAGATCAGCTCAGCCAGAAGTCCGTGAAAAATGAAGTTCGCCAGCCTGTTGCGTGCACCGGAACGATCCGTCCTCGAACTTGTCGCCGGTACTGCGCGCGAACCGCCTCGCCAGTTCGACGTGCCCTGGCCGGAGCATGTTGACGGTGAACCGGTCGCCGCCGCCGAACGCCGGATGGCAGCGTGCCGCCCGGGCCAGGCACACCGACACCAGCGGCGGCTCCAGGGACACCGCGCAGAACGAGCTCGCGGTGAACCCGTGCGGCGTGCGGGTTTCGCTCCGGGTGGTGACGATGACGACTCCGCTGGGGAAATGGGCCAGCGCCTCCCGGAGCTGGTCGGGGTCGGGGCCGGCGCCCCGAGCCACCGTCCCTGTCGCCGTGCGGGTGAGCGCTGGCATGCCTGTGCCGCCACCCGGGACGGTCACGCCGCCTCCTCCAGGTCCGGGCGCCGCGTGATGCAGGTCAGCAGGGAACGCGCGCCGACGTTGACATGGTTGCCGTACGGCACGAAGCTCGTGAGCTGCGACACCGTCATCCAGACGAAGTCCGGCGGTACCTCGAGCGGGAAGTCCTCGTCGGCCTCGACGAGCTGGTACCGGTTCTCGGCGTGGTAGAAGCGTCCGCCCTCCTCCGAGTGCACCACGTCGACGAGGATCCGCTCGGGTGGCGCGGCGAGCACGAAGTCGAGGAACGGCGGCTGCTGGTCGCGACCGAGGCCGCGGTAGTTTTCTGGTGAGCAGTTGACGGTGGGCGACATCTCCACGACGTCGCCCGTTCCGGGCTCAGTCCGGGCGTGCACCAGCAGGTGCCGGACGCCCTTGATCCACCTGGTCACGAAGGCGATGACGCCCTGGCAGGTCGGCTGGAACATCGGCTGCGACCAGCTCATGACCTCACGGTTGCTGGCGCGGACGCTGACGCCGATGACGTTGAAGAACAGCTCCAGCTCGTGGGAGATCCGATCACTCGACCGGATCCAGTCCTTGACCTCCGACAGCCGGATGACCTGACGGTCGAGCCGATACCGCGCCTTGACCTCCGTGAACCAGCTCAGCAGCTCGTGGGTGGTGTGCAACGCCTCGCCCCCACCGGTGTCGCCGGTGAGGAATGACATGCCGGACAGCACCGTCCGGGAGTCCATGTTGACGATGTTCTCCGCGTGCACCAGCTCCCGCAGCTGGGGTACGCTCAGCCAGCAGAAGTCGTCACGGACCTCGACATCGTCGTCCACCGCGACGATCATGTTCCGGTTTCGCTTGTTGAGGAACCACGAGCCCTGCTCGGACTGCAGGGAGTCGAAGACGACCCGTCCGGCCCGCGGCGCGAGGAAGTGCTCCAGGTAGGGCACCGAGCTTCCGCCGTGCACCCGGGTGTAATTGCTGCGGGTGGCCTGGACGGTGGGTGAGATCTGCAGCCCGTTGATGTTGCCCGGCTCCATCTTCGCCTGCATCAGGCAGTGCGGCACCCCGGCGAAGCTCTTGACCAGGATTCCGAGTATGCCGATCTCTGGCTGCAGGATGATCGGCTGGCTCCAGGTCGGCACCTCGCGGTGGTCCGTGGCGACCTCTATCCCCTCGATCGAGAAGAACTTCCCCGAACGATGCGAGAGATTCCCTGAATCACCGTCGAAGCCCCATCCGTCAAGCTGGTCGAGCGCGACGACGGATATCTGGTAGGTGTTCGCTTCAGCTCTCTGCTTGAACCATTCGTGGAAATCTGACAGCTGCTGGAACACGGGTCTTTCTCCCATCGTCGACTTGATGCCTACGGATGGCAGGGCACATGTCGGGCGCTCGTCAGTCGAGGCCCAGTCTGGCCGGAGCGGCTTGAAGAGCCGCGGAGACCCGCTCAAGAACCACTAAACCCGGTGCGTCGGGTGGCTGCGTGCGCCGGTGCGCGGCGGTGGGTGATGCCGCCGCGGGGCCGTCCCGGTGGTTCCGGCGTGCTGCCCAATCAAACGTCAAGCGTTCCTCCAGCGGTGTTTCGCAGAATACGGCAGAGCGGGCCGCGCCAGGAGCGGCCGGCGCCTGTGAATCCAGCGGATGGGGTCGCCGTGTACGAGGACAACCGAGCTGTCGAGATGTATGACGTCCTTTACCGCAGCCGGAAGGACTACGCGGCGGAGGCCCGGCGGGTCGCCGAGCTGGTCCGGACCCGCACGCCCGACGCACGCAGCCTGCTCGATGTGGCCTGCGGCACCGGAAACCACCTGGAGCACTTCGCGACGCTCTTCGCCGACGTAGCGGGGACCGACCTGTCGAAGCCGATGCTCTCGGTCGCCGGCCGGCGGCTCCCCGGCCGGCCGCTGCTGCAGGCCGACATGCGTAGCCTGTGGGTTGGCCGGACCTTCGACGCGGTCGTCTGCATGTTCAGCTCCATCGGCTATCTGCGCACTTTCGAGGACCTGGCGGCCGCGCTGCGCTGCATGGCCTCGCACCTGTCGCCGGACGGCACCGTCGTCATCGAGCCGTGGTATTTTCCGGACACGTTTCTGGATGGTTATGTCGCGGCGCACGCGGTGTCCGAGGGAAACCGGGCGATAACCCGTGTCTCCCACTCGACCCGCGTGGGTGACCAGACCCGCATGGAACTGCACTACCTGCTGGCCGGCRCCGACGGTGTCAGCCATATCAAGGAGATCGACCTGCTGACCCTGTTCACCCGGGGCCAGTACGAGGAGGCGTTCGCCCAGGCGGACCTCAAGGCGGAGCTCATCGCCGTCGACGGTGGACCCGGGCTGTTCGTCGRCATTAGGGTCTGACTGATTCGACGCGGACGATAGCACTGATAGAAAGGCGAGAAGATGACGGTGTCCTCGGAGCTCCTCACCTCCGTTCCTTCGGCCGAGATCTATCACGAGATCCTGCAGTTCTACGCGGCGCAGATGAGCCTGCTGGACGGCGCCGACCCTGACCCGGACGGCTGGGTGCGCAYGTTCACGGCCGACGCCGTCCTGGACTCGAACCTGCAGGACGCGCCGGATATAGGGCATGTGGCCATCCTTGGCTCGCTTCGGGATGGCGTAGCGCGTATCCATGCCGCCGGTCCGCTCGATATCCGGCACTGGCTCGGGATGCTCGACGTGCGGTGGCAGCCGGACGGCAGCGTACGCGCGCGCAGCTACGCTTTTCCGACCGTCACTCCGTATGGCGGCCCCTTGGCATTGCGCGGCCACGTGCGTTGCTTCGATCACCTCGTGCGCGGAGTGGACGGCTGGCGGGTCTGTCATCGCTATCTGGCGGCGGATAGTGAACCCCGGTGAGGTCCGCCGCCGGCCCTGGCCTGATGTCGGCGGCCGGACGGGGTCCACCTCCGGTGGGCGTCGTCCCGGAGCGGCCGTGCGCACATCCTTCCCGAGGTGCCGGGGGCGCTCCCGGCGGGTTTTCAAACGGAGCAAATCGCTCCGTCGGAGCCTATAACGGAGCGGATTACTCCGCAAGGGATAGGATGCCGACATGGCCGGGCGCCCGACGCGTGCCCCGCGGCATGCGGAGGCGGAGCGCAACGACAGGGCGCTGCTCGATGCGGCTCGCCAGGTTCTGGCGGCTGACGGAGCCCATGCGTCGGTCGCCGCGATCGCTGCCCGCGCCGGCGTCGGGATCGGCAGTCTCTACCGGCGTTACCGCACCAAGGAAGAGCTGTTCCAACGGCTGTCGATGCTGTCGCTCGAAAGCTGGAACGCGGCCGCCGAGAGCGCCCTCGCCATCGACGACCCCTGGACGGGGCTGGCGGAGTTCGTCCGTGGCCGTATCGAGTTCGGCCAGGGCTCGCTCGCGCCGATCGCCGGCACCATCGAGGTGACCGAGCAGATGCAGGCCGCGGCGGACCTCGGCGACGAGCTGCTCGGTGCGCTGGTGGAGCGTGCCCGTCAGGCCGGGGTCCTACGGGGCGACGTATCCCATTTCGACGTCTCGCTGCTGATCGAGCAGCTCGGCCGGTCGCACCTGCTGGAGCAGGTCCGCGGGCTCGCCCGTGACGATCTGTTCGCGGCGGCGGCCCAGGCCCGGGCCCGCATCATCGCGATCGCGCTGGACGGGCTGCGTGCCGAGAACGGTCCGGCCCGAGCATCGCTGCCCGGTAGCCCGCCGACCAGCCTGCTCTTCGACGAGCGCTGGGTACGCCGGCCGGCGTCCGGCGATGACGGTGACGATGCTCTCGACTGACCCACCAGCTCGTTCTCCGCATCGTCCGCCCGCGCTCGACCGAGCTTTCATCGGATCCCCAGCGAACCCTGGGCTGTCCGCGGCCGGACGTCCGGCGGCGCTGTAACCCCGCCTGTCAGCATTCCGGTCCGGGGGGAATCCGGTCCCGGTCGGATCCGCGAATTCTCCGCCTAACGCGATACCGCCGGTCACTGCCGCTGCCCGGCGCCGCCATGACCGCATCGGGAATGGAGCGATCATGTCAGACACGGAATCTGGTCACAGCCCTCAGCCGGCTTCGGCGCTCGGCCGGGGCGATGCCGCACCACCGGGCCCCGTCCGCCGCACCTGGCTGGTCACCGGGGCTTCGCGGGGACTGGGCCGCGCCACCAGCGAGGTTCTGCTGGCCGCGGGCGACCGGGTCGTCGCGACGGCCCGCGACCGTGACACGCTCAAGGAGCTGGCTGAACGGTATCCCGACCAGCTTCTCCGGTTCGCCCTGGACGTGACCGACCGGTCAATGGTGTTCGACGTCGTGGACCGAGCGGTCGCCGCTGCGGGAAGCATCGACGTACTGCTGAACAACGCTGGCTACGGGCTTTCGGGTGCAGTCGAGGAAGTCACCGAGAAGCAGGCCCGCGCACAGCTGGACGTCAACTTCTTCGGTGCATTGTGGTGCACTCAGGCGGTGCTGCCTGTTATGCGCAGGCAGGGTGGCGGCCACATTCTTCAGATGTCCAGCATCGCCGGCGTGGCGACCTATCCTAACATCGGCATGTACCACGCCAGCAAGTGGGCGCTCGAAGGCATGAGCGAGACTCTGGCACACGAGGTCGCCGATTTCGGCATCCGTGTGACGATCGTCGAGCCGGGCGAGTTCCGGACCGACTGGAGCGCCTCCAGCATGGAGCGGGCGACGCCGATGACCGAGTACGACGACGTGCTCGCCCGGCGTCGGCACGGCATGTCCGGGGTGTACGCGCACGTCCAGCCTGGTGATCCCCACAGGCTGGGCAAGGCGCTGCGGACCGTCGTCGACGCCGCGCAGCCACCGCTGCGGATCCTGCTCGGCAACAGCGCGGCCGACCTCGCGCCGCAGGTGTACCGCGAGCGGCTCGCGGAATGGGAGCGGTGGGATGCGCTGGCGCGGACGACGGATTTCGCCAGCTGACAGGCCCGGAGCGGTGAGACCGCCCCGGGCACGGTGCCGGCGGCTCCTCGCGGCCGGGGCGGCATCGCGGCGGCCGGGGAAGCGCCGCGGGGAGCCGCGGACGCTCGGCTCAGGAGCCAGACCGGGGCGGTGGCGCGTCGTCGGCACTGGCGACCGCAGCCAGCACCGCCTTCTGCAGCCGGTCCCGACGCGCGGCGAGTTCCTCGTAGGCGATCCCGCCGAATGCCTGGTCCGTCTGGTCCAGCACCAGATCCAGGGTGTCCTCGTCCAGCACCGGCCGTCCCAGCGCCGCCCAGCCCTGCTGCAGGCCGCTGCCGAGTGTGCCCAGCCAGTTCCGCAGGCCCCCCGGCCCGCCGCCGAGGTGGAACGACTGGAAGGGACCAACCGTCGCCCAGCGTGGGYCGAGGGAGCCGGTCACGATGTCGTCGAGCTCGGCCACCGTCACCACCCCCTCGCGGACGAGGTGAATACTTTCCTGCAGGAGGGCTGACTGAAGCCGGTTCGCGGCGAAGGCGGCGATCGGCCGGCGCAGGACCACCGGAGTCTTCCCGACCGAGCGATAGAACTCGGCAGCCGCGCTGACCGCGTCCGGGTCCGAGGTTGTGTCTCCCACCACCTCCACCAGCGGTATCACGTGTGGTGGGTTGAACGGATGACCGACGATGAGGTGGCTCGGGTTGTCCATGCGGGCGCCCAGGTCGGCCGGCAGCATCGTCGAGGTCGACGACAGCAGCAGCGTTCCGGCCGCGGCGTGTTTCTCCAGCCGGGCGAACAGATCCTGCTTGATCTCCAGGTTCTCGGGTGTGTTCTCCTGGACGACCGCCACGTYCGCGACCGCCCGCTCCAGGTCCGGCTCGATCTCCAGCCGTCCGGCGAGGTCCGCGGGGTCCCGCGATGCGCCGGGCAGCCCCGGGGTGAACAGCCGCAGCGCATCGTGGATGACCGTCTCGATGTTGCTGCGGGTGCTGTTGACCCGCACCCGATACCCGTGGGCCAGAAACAGAGTGATCCATCCAAGCCCGATCGAGCCGGCGCCGATCACGGCGACCCGGCCCCGCTCGGCGCCCACGTCCGTGGTCATGGCTTCCTCCTTGTCGCGCTGTCTCCCAGGCACCAGAGCGGCGCCAGGCCGGAGGGCTGTCGTCGGCCCGCCGCCTTCGCACCAGTGGTCAGCCGGATGTCAGCAGCTTCGGGAACACCTGCTCGGCGAGCAGGCGCATTGTCGTGTCGGCGTCACGCACCGACAGATGTCCGGAATGGACACCCAGGCTGATGACGATGTCGTCACCGCAGCGCGCGGCGACGCGTTCAAGCTGGCCCAGCACCTCGTCCGGTGAGCCGACCAGAAGCTTGTCGTCGGCGAGCTTGTCATCGAAGGCGTCACGACCGCCGATGTTCGCGAGGCTCTCGTAGCCGGGATAGGCACTGCTCGACGTCGACTGCCAGGATCGAACCGCCGCACTGATCGCGGCGGTGTTCCGCTGTTCGTCGAGCCTCCCCTTCCGCCGCGCCTCGTCCGGTGAATCGCTCACCACGCAGGGGAAGGAAAGCTGGATCTGTGGTGCGGCACGATGGCCGGCGGCCGACCAGGTGGAGCGGAACAGCCCGATCCGCTCGCCGAGCTCCGCCACCGACATCGCGTTGGGGACGGTCTGCAGATGGTGCCCGGACCTCGCCGCCGCGGCGACGGAGTCGAGGCTGCGTGCCGAGGCGACAAAGACCGGTGGGTGCGGCTGCTGCACGGGCCGGGGCAGCAGCGTCACCGGTCCAAAGCGGTGGAACGCGCCGTTCCACTCGGCGTTCTCGGTGGTCCACAGCAACTTCACGGCCTCGACGCCCTCGGTGAACCGGGACCGGCTCTCGTCGAGGGAGATACCGAAGGCCCGGAACTCGTCTGGCAGGAACGCCCGCCCGAAGGCGGCGTCCAGGCGCCCGTGGGAGATGTTGTCGAGCATCGCGAGCTTCCCGGCGAGCTTTACCGGATGGACGAATGCCGGGATCGTCGCACTGGTTCCCAGCCGCACCCGACGGGTGCGGCCCGCCGCCGCCGCGAGAAAGGTCACCGGGTCGGGACTGTAACCGCCGTACGGAAAGAAGTAGTGCTCCACCATCTTGACGTGGTCGAAGCCGAGATCCTCGGCGAGGTCCACCAGGTGGAGGGCCTCGTCAAAGTAGTCCTGGGCACTTTTGTCTCGCGGGCCGACGGTGGGAAAGAAGACGATTCCGATCTTCACGGTCTCTCACTCTCGCCTGGCCGCGTCGTTCGTCGCCRCTCCGCTCGGTTCAGGCTGGCGCGAATCCGTCATGGGTCAGGTCGCGATGGCGCACCATCCAGCCACCGCGGGTCGGAACAAGATGGTCCGCGCAGACGACACTGGCGAACAGCTCCAGCTCGCCGCCCTTGGGCGTGCGCATCGCCAGCGCGTAGCAGCGGGTGTCGACGGTTCCGTTCGGGCCGGGACGCACCTGGAGCATGCCGATCCAGTGCCGCACCTGCAGACCGCTCGCGGYGGCCCGCTCGACGCTGGCACGTGCCGAGGCTCGGATGRCCGGCCGGCCGAGCAGCGGATCCATACGTGCGGCCTCCTGGAAGACCGCGTCCTCGGCGAAGGTGTCCGCCCAGCTGTCCGCCTGCCGCTCGTCGAGGAGGCCCATCTGGTGGGCGTAGAATTGAAGAACCTGCGTGTACAGCTCCGCCGGCGCGAACGAGGCGGTAGGCGAGGCCTGCTGGGTCATGAAGAGCCCCCTCGGGTCGAAGGTGTTCGGGACCGGTGGCCAGGTCAGGCCGGCAGGCCACCGTCGAGCAGGAATTCCCCGTATGCTCCGGCGCTCGGTTCGAGCTGCAGCGCCACGTGGCTGGCGAGACTGTGGACATCCCGCCAGAACCGCTGGAGCGCGCTGTTCATCAGCTGGCCGCGCGACCCCGCCGTGCGGAACAGGGTCTCCACCGCCCCGACCAGCCGATCCGCCGCCAGCGCGCAGTCATGCGCGTTGCGCAGCGTCTCCGCCGGGTGCACCGGGCCGCTGTCACACACCGCCGCCGCGCGCCGTAGCAGGAGTTCGGCGATGTCGATCTCCCCGGCGACCCGGGCGGCAGTCAGGTGCGCCGCCGCCCGCCGCGTCGGGGATCCGCCGGGCCACCCGCCCCCCTCAGTGATCCGCCGCGCCCACGAGCGGTGGGCACCACGCGCCGCGCCGAGTGCCGGGCTGGCGAACAGCACACCGCTGATCGCGCGGTGCGGCACCCGGTGGCAGGCCGCGGCGGACCCCACCGGTCGGCCGCGCATCAGTTCCGCGCGGTCGAATGCCCGGTGTGGGGGGACGAACACGCCGTCCAGGACGAGCGTGTTGCTGCCCGTGCCACGCATGCCGGTGCTGAACCAGGTGTCCGTGATGGTGAAGTCGGCGCGCGGCACGGCGAAGAACCACGGCTGCGGTTCCGCCTGGCCGCCGATGTCCGCCGCGACCAGGGCCCAGTCGGCGAAGTCCACCCCGCTGGTGAAGGCCCACTCGCCGCGCAGCAGCCAGCCGCGGTGGTCGAGCCGGGCCGTGCCGGCCGGCTGGAGCGCGCCCACCACGAACGCGTCCGGCCCGTCGGACCACAGCTCGGCCTGGCCCTGTTCGGGCAGGTAGGCGCCCATGCGGGCGGCACCGGCGGTCACCGCCGCGCACCACGCCGCCGCGGCGCAGCCGGCGCCGACCAGCGCGAGCGCGTCGAGGAGCTCCAGCACCGCCCCGTCGCAACCGCCCCACCGGGTCGGCACGAGATGCCGCGCGAAACCGGCGGCGACCAACGACTTCACCACGTCCGGATGCAGAACCCGGCGCTCGTCCGCCTCCTCGGCGTGGCGTGCCGCCGTCGATGCGGCTTCGACGGCGCCGGCGCGCAGGAAAGCCGCCGATGCCCCTGCCATCAGGCACCTCCTAAAGGGTCGAACCCCGACCTGCGGGCCTGCGAGAGGTCGGCCGTGACGGGCCCGCTCAGCGTCGTGCGCGCTCCGCGTACTCCTTCGCGTGCGCGAGGGTCGCCGAGCTGTTGGTGCTCAACGCGGTGCGCACGAAGTCCCGGGCGTCCGACACCGTCGCGTCTCCTCCGAGGACCGCGCCGATGCCCGCCTCGTTGATCGCGACCGTGTGCCGTGAGGTCGCCCGCACGCCATCCGCGCCGGGCTCCAGGAGCCACTGCCCCGTGTGCATCGTCATGAGGGCCGGCAGCACGGTCTGCTTGTAGACGATCTTCCGGTGGGGCAGGCACACCCGCACCGATCTGGTGGTGTGCGACGACCCGTCCTTCGAGCGGGTGTCMATCTCCAGAACCTGGATGCCGGCGACGTMCTCCGTCAGCGTGACCCGCGCGACATGCGGCAGGCGGCCCTCCCACAGCTGCGCCTCGTTGAGGAAGTCGTAGACGTCCGCGGCGGCCCCGTTGATCTGCACCGTGTYGTCGATGTCGAGGAGCAGATCGGAGCGGGCCGCGGCCAGCTCCGCGTTCTGCTTCAGCGCCGCCAGCTCCGACCGGCTGTTGCGGTCAACCGCCTGCTCGATCCACTCCAGGGCCGCCGGATCGTCGTTGACGGCCCGGTAGTCGTGCAGGAGACGGACCCGTGACCGGTCCAACGCCAGCGGCTCGATCATCCAGGCGCCGCCCATCGACGCTACCGGCGGCGCGGACACCTCCTGGCGGAACTCCACCCGCAGCCCGATCGGATCCAGCGAGCGCCGTGACGTCCACGTCTTGACCTCGTCGTTCGCGAGGGCCCAGAGCTGGATGCGCTCGGTCCCCCGACCCGTCTCCCGCTGCTCGACGTGCACGGTGGGCGGGAACATCAGCGGCCACCGCGTGACGTCCGCGATGAATCCGTAGATCGTCGTGGCCTCGGCGTCGATCTCCACCTCGTGCTCGACCTCGCGAGCGGCGGTGTTCGTTGTCTGTCCCACTTCTCTCCCTCTCCGGRCCGCGCCGGAACCGGCCGGCGAGCCGGCCCGACAGTCAGAAGTTCCCGAGGCCACCGCAGACGTTGATGGCCTGAGCTGTGATCGACGCGGCYGAGTCCGAGACCAGATAGCCGACCATGCCGGCCACCTCGTCAGGCGTCGAATAGCGGCCGAGCGGGATCTTCGCCTCGAAACGGTCCAGTACCTCCTGCTCGGAGATCTGCCATGCGTCCGCATACCCCTGTCGGAGCCGCTGCGCCATCGGGGTCTCGACATAGCYGGGGCAGACCGCGTTCACCGTGATCCCGTAGCTGTTCACGTCGGTTGGGTGGCGGCCTTGTAGATCTTGTTCGGTGATCGTGTGGCGTTCGCGGGCTGGTGGGTGATGATCGGATAGCGTCCGGGACGTGGAGTCAGGCGGCCGTCCGACGTACGAGGAACTCG